>CAZVKD010000018.1:0-17950 GCA_964627675.1 uncultured Gemmatimonadaceae bacterium | reverse complement strand
GCCGCGGGCGGGGGTGAAGTCGTCGTGGTGAGCCTGGGCTCGGACGCCGCGCAGGAGACGATGCGCACGGCCCTCGCGATGGGCGCCGATCGCGGCGTGCTGCTCAGGTCCGAGGCGCGTCTCCCGGATGCGCTCGGAGTGGCTCGCGTCCTGGCTGAGGAATTACGGGCGGGCGGCTATGATCTCATCCTGTTCGGCAAGCTCGCCGTTGACGACTACAACCATGCCGTTGGCCCCATGGTGGCCGAGTTGCTCGGGCTGCCGTGCGTCACGGCCGTGACCGCCCTGGCGCTGGAGGAGGGCTCGGGCTCCGCCGAACGGGAGATCGAGGGCGGCGTGGAAGTGATCGAATTCAGGCTCCCCGCGGTGCTGACGGCGGATAAAGGGCTCAACGAGCCGCGGTATCCCGCGCTCAAAGGCATCATGGCGGCGAAGAAGAAGCCGCTCGAGGTGAAGCCCGTGGAGCTGGTCTCCAGTGGCATCGAGGTGCTGGAGCTTGCCATGCCCGCCGAGCGGAAGGCGGGACGAATCGTGGGCGAGGGCCCGGACGCCGTTCCCGCGCTTATCGAGGCGCTTCGTCACGAAGCGAAGGTGCTCTGATGGCCGGCGTCCTGGCAGTCATGGAGCAACGCGACGGCGTGGTCAAGCGGGTCTCGCACGAAGCGCTCACGGCCGCCCGCATGCTCGCGGACGCGATGCAGGGATCGGTGACGGGACTCCTGATCGGCCCGCCCGGCGTGGACGCGTCGTCGCTCGGGACCTACGGCGCCGATCGCATCGTTGTCGTCGGCGATGACCAGCTGCGACTGTATCAGCCGGGCGCCTACGCCGCGGCCGTGGTGGCACGCGCCCGGCAGGAGGCCGCGGCGGCCGTCGTGCTCAGTGCCACCGCCCTGGGGAAGGACCTCGGCCCGCGTCTGGCCGCGAGGCTGGGATGCGCGCTGGCGAGTGACGTAACGGCGGTCACGGTGGAACAGGGGCAGATCACCGTGTCGCGGCCGGTGTACGCCGGGAAGGCCCTGTACCGCCTGCGGATGACCAGCCAGCCGTGCGTGCTCACCATCAGGCCCAACCACATCACGCCGGTGGAGCAGCGGCGCGCGCCCAGCACCGAGCAGATGCCCGCCCCCGCGCTCGATTCGTCGTTGAAGACGATCGCGATCAAGGAGCCGCCGGGTGCCAAGCTGGATGTGGCGGAAGCGTCGATCATCGTGAGCGGCGGGCGCGGGCTCAAGGAGCCGGCCAATTTTGCGTTGCTCGAAGAGCTGGCGGCCGCCATCGGCGGAGCGGCCGTCGGCGCGTCCCGGGCCGTGGTGGACGCCGGGTGGCGACCGCATGCCGATCAGGTGGGCCAGACTGGGAAGACCGTGAGCCCGACGCTCTACATCGCCGTCGGCATCTCGGGCGCCATCCAGCACATCGCCGGCATGCGCAACGCCAAGGTGATCGTGGCGATCAACAAGGACAAAGACGCCCCGATCTTCAAGATTGCCGACTACGGTATTGTGGGTGATTTGTTCGACATCGTGCCGCGACTGACGCAAGAGATCAAGAAACTGCGCGCGGGCTGACGATGCCGCACGCCGTTGTTCCCTCGCAATTCCAGCCGCCGCTGCCGATCACGCAGCTGATTTCGCGCGATCCTCCCGGCGCTGACGCGATCGAGCTCGATGTGGTGTTCGTCGGCGGCGGGCCTGCGGGCCTGGCCGGCGCCATCGCCCTGGCCCGTTTGGTGGCCGAGGACAACGGGCGCGGCGGCGGTCTGGGTGACATCGCCATCGGCGTGCTGGAGAAGGGCGAACGGTTGGGGGATCATTGCCTTTCGGGCGCCGTCGTGAACCCGTGCGCCTTTCGCGAGCTGTTCCCGCACTTGAGCGACAAGGATTTCCCGTTCGGCCAACCGGTGCGACGAGAGTCGGTATACCTGCTCACTCCCCGCCGCGCGGTCCGCGTGCCAACCCCGCCCACGATGCGGAACCACGGCTACTACGTGGCGTCGCTGTGCGAGATGGTGCGCTGGCTGGGCCAACAGGCGGAGCAGCTCGGCGTCAACATCTTTCCGGGGTATCCCGCCGCGAGCTTGCTGATGGACGGCACCCGCGTGGTCGGGGTGCGAACCACGCCCTCCGGCCTGAACCGCGACGGCGAACCGGGAGCAGGGTACACGCCTGCGACAGACGTGGTGGCGCGAGTGACTGCGTTGGCCGAGGGCACGCGTGGCGCCTTGTCTCAGGGCTACCTGGAATGGCGCGGCGTCCCGTCCCAGAATCCGCAGATCTTCGCCCTTGGCGTCAAGGAGCTGTGGGAAACCAGGCGGACGCTGGATCGGGTGGTGCACACCATGGGATGGCCGCTGCCGGGACGCGTGTTCGGCGGGAGCTTCATGTATCCGCTCGCGCCGCACACGGTCTCCATCGGGCTCGTGGCCGCGCTCGACGCGCCTGACGCCGGGTTGGACACCCACGAGTTGCTCCAGCAGATGAAGCTCCACCCGCTGTTCCGGGAGCACCTGGAAGGCGGAGAGATCCTGGAGTGGGGTGCCAAGACGATCCCGGAAGGCGGGTATTACTCGCTCCCGCTCGAGCGCCACGGCGACGGGGTGGTGATCCTCGGCGACTCGGCCGGTCTGGTGAACGTTCCGGCGCTGAAGGGCATTCACTACGCCATGCAGTCGGGCATCTTCGCGGCGCGCGCCATCTTCAAGGCGCTCAAGGCTGGGGACACGACCGCCTCTGCGCTGGCCGAGTACGATCGCTTGCTGGGCCAGTCCTACGTGATGCGCGATCTCTACCGCACGCGCAACATGCGATTGTCGTTCCGCCACGGGTTCCTGGGCGGTGTGATCGGATCCGGGCTCGCGACGATCACCGGAGGCAGGCTGCCGCCCGGTCGCATTCCCATGCCGCCCGACGCCGCGGTCCCGCGCACGCATGCCACCAGAGCCAGGTTCACCCCCGACGGGAAGCTCACGTTCAGCAAGGTGGATGCAGTGTTTCACTCGGGCAACACCACGCCGGATACCATTCCGACCCACGTGATTCCCGGGCGCGACATCCCGCGCGACGTTGCGGAGTTCTACGCCCGGATGTGCCCCGCGGGTGTGTACGAATGGGTGGACCAGCGCTTGCGGATCAACGCGCCGAACTGCGTGGACTGCAAGGCGACCGACGTGCTCGGCCCGCGGTGGATGCCGAGGGAAGGAGGAAGCGGGCCGAAGTACAAGCGGATGTGAACCGCCTCTCAGTACGGAGGCTCCGGCAGGTGCACCGGCTCTTCCAGCATCATCGCCTCCAACTCCTCCCCGGCTTCCACGTCCTGCTTCTCCTCCGGTACGATCAACAGCGCGTTGGCCAGCGCCATGGACGTGAGGATGCCCGAACCCTGGGGTCCCGTCAGTCTGGCGCAGAGTTGCCCGTCCTGCTCGCTGACAATAGCTCGGAGGAAGTGCCGCAGGGGTGGACCCAGAGCAATGGGCTCGGTCACCCTGACTCGCAGGGTTCGGCGGAACAGCCCGGTGTGACCCAGCATGCGCCGAATCGTCGGACGCACGAACAGCTCGAACGTGACCATCGTGCTGACCGGGTTTCCGGGCAGCCCGATCCAGGGCACGCCGCCCAAACGCCCGAACCCCACCGGCGCCCCCGGCCGCATTCGGATGCGCCAGAACGACATGGTCCCCCCCATCTGCTCGAACACGGCGCGCATGTGGTCATGTTCGCCTACGCTCACGCCGGCCGTGGTGACCACCAGATCGGCCCCGGCCGCCTCGCCCAGTCGTTTGCGAAGATCCTCCGGATCATCCCGTGCGATCCCGAGGTTCTTGGCGGTGGCTCCCGCCCGCTGGAGGTTGGCGGCGAGCGTGTAGGAGTTCGACGAGGCGATCTTGCGGCCGGCGAGAATGGCCTCGGCTTCCTCCAGGTCGGCGATCTCATCACCGGAGCCAAGGAAGGCCACGAGGGGACGCCGGTGCACGGTCGCGCGGCGGCGTGCGATCGAGGCCAAGACCCCGAGCTGTGCGGGACCGAGCGGCGTCCCCCGTCGCAAGACCACGCTGTTTCGTCGGATGTCCTCGCCTTGGTAGCGCACGTTGCGCCCGGCGTCTCGGGCGTTGTCGATGCGCACGCGGCCGCCGGAGAGCGGTGTGGTATCCTCCTGGCGGATCACGCCGTCAGCCCCCTCGGGCAGCGGGGCGCCGGTGAAGATTCTGGCACACTCGCCCGGGGCCAACGGCTTCGTGGGAAACCGGCCTGCGGGGACGGACTCGGTGACCGTCAGTTCCGCCCCTGCCGCCACGTCCCGCGAGCGGACCGCGTATCCGTCCATCGCGGAGTTGTCCCAGGGGGGGAGGTCAATCGGGCTGGTGATGTCCTCGGCCAGGACACGGTCGAGGCACTCGGCGATGGGGAGCCCCTCGACCGGGAGGGGGGCGATCTCGGCGAGAATGGCCCGCACCGCGTCCCGCGGCGTCAGCACGGCGCTAGCCCGGAATCTGCTCGGCGCGGTCCCAGACGAGGTTTGCCAAACTGGGGAGCCAGGCGGTATCGCTGAAGCGGAATACGGGTAGCGAGAGTCGCAAGGTCTCGTCGTCGGTGACGATGGCGATCCAGCGGGCCGAGTCTGGGGTCGCGGGATCGAACAAGGGCACCTTGTGCGCGCTGGTTCGATGCACCTCGACCTTGGGTAGGGGCGCCTTGGTAAAGCCCTCCACCAGCACGATCTGGGCGTTCAGGTACCTGCGGATCAACGAGAGGGGGTCCGATTCCTGCTCCACCCGCTCGAACATGACGCGCCCACCGGGGAACTCCATGAGGACTTGCGCCGCCATGCCCTCTTTGTAGTGGCGATACGTGTCGCTGCCCGGTGTGTCTACCTGCGCGGGATGGGCGCCGTGCTTGATCGTGGCGACGCGGCGGCCGCGGCGGGCGAACTCCGACGCCAGCGCGACCACCAGTGTGGTCTTGCCGGCGTCTTTCTTGCCCACCACCGAAATCACGCGCGTCGCTGCCACATCCCCTCTGCCTCCGCCAGATCCTGCGCGGTGTTCACATTGAAGAACAGCTGCCCCGGGTCGCCGTGAGCGGACACAGCCGCGAGCGCCAAAGTACCGACGCGGACGTGCTCGTGGAACCCGATGGCCCGGTAGTCTTCCTGTTCGAGCCGTTCGCGGATCGCTGCGGCGCATCCGGGGCCGTAGACACCGCAGAGCGGCTCCAGGCCGCGACTGCCTCCGCTCTCCGGGAGGAACACGTCGTACCCGTTCGCCCCAGCCACGAGCGCTTCGAGAAGGGCCACGGGCACGAACGGCATGTCCCAGGCCACAAGCAGCACCGGGCCATCGCCCGCCATGACGGCCGTGTAGATCCCGCCGAGCGACCCGCGGCCGGGCAGGATGTCAGGGACCACCGTGAGTCCGGGGCACCAGCTTGCGGCTGAAGGCGCGTTGGCGATGAGGAGGGGGGGCGAGCCGGTGGCGGCCTCCACCGCGCGCACCACGCGATCCACGATGCGCTCGCCCCCGACGCGCTCCAGGCCCTTCGGCTTGCCCTCGAACCGACTGGCCGCCCCGCCCGCCAGCACCGCGCCGCGCACGTTCAATCCACTGCGGCGTCGAATTGATGTACCTGGGGGGACCCGCTCACCGCGCGGCCCACCAGCGTCATCCCTGCGCGCCGGGCGATCTCCACCGCCAGGGACGAGGGAACGGACGGCGTGGCGACGTACCCCAGTCCGGTCCGGGCGGCTTTGAAGGCCAGCTCACCGGAGATGCGGCCGGTGACCAACAGCCCCGTTCCCTCGAGTCCGCGCCCGGCCAGGATCGCCCCGCCGATCACCTTGTCCACCGCGTTGTGCCGCCCGATGTCCTCGGCGTGACACAGGAGCGCGTGGCCGTCGGTGAGGGCCGCGGCGTGGATGCCGCCGGTCTCGTGATATCGCTCGCCGCGCTGGAACATGGCCTTGAACAGCCCCCGCATCTCGAGCACGGTGGGAACCGAGACCCGAGCGCGACGCGGCAGCGTGGCGGGGTCGCCCAACGCCGTGGTGACCGCACCGCATCCGGACGCGAGCACGCGACGGCGGCCTTCCTGTTTCACGGCCTGGACCAGCGCCGGCGCAATGTCCGCCCAGAAGCCCAGGTCCGTGGCGCACGGCCGCAGGCGCTTGAGGTCTGCCAGGGAACGAATGTATCCCTCGCCGTGGAGCCAGCCGACGGCCAGCTCCTCGAGCTGATCGGGCGTGCACATCCAGGTGACCGTGGGCTCGCCGTTCACCTCGAGCCAAACGGCGACTTCGTCCACGATTGCGGGTCCCGACGAACCCGCGCCCGGGGGGGCGGCGGCCGGACCCGCTGGTTGCGTCTTCGGAGGAGAGGTCATTGATGGATTGATAATGTACCTCGGGGTGCCGGGGTCAGAACACCCGAACAGCCATGGCCTTGAACGTGACCACCACGGGCGAGCCCAGCGTGAGGGCCAGGTCCTGCAGCGCGGCGCGCGTGATGTGAGCGTACAGATCCACACCGACATCCACCGTCACGGATACGCCGCCCTGGCCGTCGTCGCTGATCCGCGCGACCCGTCCCCGGAATATGTTCCGCGCGCTCGAGCGCAGGGGCGCCAGGCTGAGCACGATGTCGTCGGGTGGGATGGCGATGGTCGCCGGCCCGGAGCGATCCGTGACCAGCTGAACGTCAAGTGGGCCGATCCGAACGAGGCGCGGGCCGTCGCCTGGCTGAATGACCGTGCGAAACAGATTGACCGGTGTCAGCGGTACGGCCCTGCCGTTCGCCAGCGTCAGGAGTCGGTCGGACCAGCGGAATGCGTCCTCGATGCGGTGCGAGGCAAGACAGATCGCGGCTCCACGCGCCCGCTCCTGCTCCATGGCCCGATGGAGCGCCACGGTGGATGCCGGATCAGCGGCGCCCGCCGGCTCGTCGAGCAGCAACACCGCGGGCTCGAGGGCCAGAGCCCGGGCGATGGCCGCGCGCTGCACTTCGCCCTCGCTGAGGGCGCGAGCGTCCCGACGCCCGAGGTCCGTGAGGTCCATGCGGGCCAGCGCATCGGCAACTCGGCGCTCGGCCACTGATCCGCGCACACCGTGGAGCGCCAGGGCGTAGAGCAGGTTCCCGGCCACCGTGCCGCGGAACAACAGGGGGCGCTGCTCCACCAGCGTGACCCGGCGGCGGGCCTGCCGCCGCTCGGCCCGTCGCAGAAGCGGCTGGCCATCGAGGATCACCGTGCCGCGCGTGGGTCGTTCCACACACGCGAGAATACGAAGCAGCGTACTCTTGCCCGAGCCGTTGGGGCCCGCCAGCGCCGTAATGGAGCCGGCGGCCAGCGTGAGCTCCGGAACCGACAGCACAACCCGTTCGCCGTAGCGATGCTCGAGGTCTCGCGCGCTAAGCATCCCCACGCCCCTGGAGCATTTGCAGAACGACGTTGACGGTGAGCGCGAGAGCCAGCAACACCAGACCCAGCGCCACGGCGAGCGCGAAATCGCCTTGCGACGTGGCCAGCGCGACCGCGGTGGTGAGCGTTCGCGTGTGATGGCGGATGTTGCCGCCCACGATCATGGCGGCGCCCACCTCGGCGAGCACGCGACCAAACGCCACCACGACCGCGGCGAGCAAGGCGAACCGGGCCTCGCGGGCCACGGCCCAGTGGGCCCGCCACCAACCGGCCCCTAACGTGAGAGCCGTGCGGCGGACCCGCGGGTCAATGCCCTGAACAGCGGCGGCGGTGAGCGCGGCGGCGATAGGGACGGCGAGCACCACCTCGGCCAGCACGATCGCCCACCAGGTGTACAGCAGTTCCGTCTCGCCGAAGGGGCCACGGCGAGTCAGCATGCCCCATACGACCACACCAATCACGACCGTGGGCAAGGCGAGCATCGCGTTCAAGGCGATAAGGGCCGCCCGGCGCCCCCAGAAACGAGTCGTCCCCACGACGAAGCCGATCGGCACGCCCACCAGGCCCGCACACAGCGTGGCCAGCAGCGCGATTCGCAGTGACAGCCACGTGATCCCCCACACCTCGGCGTCCCCGCCGAACAACAGCGCGAGCCCGCGCTTCAACCCATCGGTAAAGATCTCCATGGGCCGGGACCCGGGGCTACAAGCGCAGCGCGTACCCCATCGCGAAGGTCACTGAGAGATTGTGCGTCCACTCGCGGCTGGGGTGAATACCCCTGATAAGTGGCGGCGTTGACCCGGGGTAGGCGGCGGGCTCGAAGAACGTGTTCGGGTACGCCAGCCGCCACAGAATGTCGCGACCTTCCAGACGAAAACTCAGCTGGCGCGAGGAGTACCAGCGAACCCCGACTTGGGGACCGAACTGGAATCGTCGCTGGAATTGAAACCCGCTGGAGTCCTCCGGCACGCTGCCGCCGAAGGCGGCTCCGGACGTGAGGGCGACGTAAGGCGCCAGGCCGCGCCAGGTCTTGGCGCCCGTGATGAGGAATCCGAAGCCCACCTCCCCGATGGCCACCGACTGCCGAGTGGTGTCGGTCGGAAGACTATCCACGTGCAGGACCCGCTGAAGGCTGGCGCCGGCAACGCCGAAGATCACTTCGAAGGGTCCCCCAAGGTGGAGGGTGTAGCGTAAACCGGCCAACGGCCCGTCATGCGGGCCGGCGGCAGCGGAGCCACCTGAGCCGAACAGGTATCCGCCCTGGAGAACAAGGGCCTGTCGGGTGGGCAGGTCGCGATACGGGGAGCGGTCAGGCGGGTGCCCAACCTGGCCCACTGCCGGTTTGGCCCCCAGGATCGCCGCCAGGACTATTAACGTGCCCGAACGTCTGTTTGACATGCTGGAAGTGAGGTCGTAGAATGGTCTAAGTTACGAAAATGACGCAATCTAGCCTGCATCGGCCAACCCAACCAGCCTGCCTCTTCGCCACCCTCTTGGCCCTTGCATTGGGTCCACATACGGTCCTGGCCCAGACACGACTCCAGGTGACCCGCCCTGAGCGGTTTCGGCTGGAGCCGGGGGCTTCGGCCCGCGTGCTGGGTACGGTTGCGGAGGGCGCCGAGGTGGCCGGCGGCCCGGAACGCGACGGGTTCACCGAGGTCACCCTCGATGGTTGGATCTGGGGCCGCTCGGTCGGCCCCACTTCGAGCGACGGGTTCGATCTCGAGGTACGGGCGGCGTCCGGTGAAAACTTGCGTCAGCGACCCAACGGTCCCGTGACGGCCCGTCTGGCCCGCGGTTTTCTGCTCAGGGAAGTCGAGCGGAACGGGGATTGGGTGCGGGTGCGTCGGACCGGCTGGGTTGCGACGCACGGGCTGAGGGCGCTGGAGGCGGCCTCGACGCGGACCGCGGCGGCGGATTCGGTGCCGGCGGCTTCGGCGACCAGCGGGCCGCCGAGTCTCAGTCACGGCGTCACCGCCGGGGACGCGGAGCTGCGGGTCGTGCCCGATGGCGCCGTGTCGGGGAGGCTTGCGGCTGGTGCGGCGGTGCGGGTGCTGGCGCGCTCGGGCGAGTGGATTCGAGTGGAGACCGACGGGTGGATTCGGGAGAGCGATCTTCGCCCTTCGGCGGCCGGGGTCTTGCTCGGGGTAAGCGCCGCGGAGGTTGCGGCGCGGCCGCGCGATTTCGAAGGCAAGCTGGTCCAGTGGACCGTACAGTACATCTCCTTGCAGACGGCCGACGCGTTGCGGCCAGAGCTGCCAAGCGGCGCTCGCTACATGCTGGCGCGTGGGCCGTTACCGGAGTCGGGGTTCGTCTACGCGGTGCTGGAAGCCCCGCACGTGGCGTTCGTCGAGCAGCTGCAGCCGTTGTCCGAGATCGTCATGCTCGCGCGGATTCGCGCGGGACGCATGCGGTACCTCCACAGTCCCGTGGTGGACGCGGTCGAGTTCTCGTTGCGGGAGCCGTGAGGGAGGGTGGGTGAATGAACGAGGTCATGCGCACACGCGTGATTCGGATGCTGGAGAATCTGCCGGACGAAACGGCGTACCAGGTGGTGGATTACATCGAGTTCCTGGAGCGCAAGTACGGCACCGGCGCCGCTGCGGCTTCGCCGTTGCGGCGGCTCGCCGAAGGCGTCGAGGATACACTCCGCGCCACGCGCGTGCCGGTGGCGGCGATCCGCGGCACCCTGAACGTGGTGGACACAGCCACCCGCCTCATGGAAGGACTGGCCTCGGCCGGGCGTGCGGCCGTGGACGAGCTTCGGAAGACCGCCGCCGAAAGTGACCGGGGCGCCCCGCCCCCTCCGCCGGGCGGACCAGGGGAGGGTGCTCCGCCGGCGCCTTGACCCTCCGCGAAAGCGCGCGCTACCTTTTGCCATGGAGAGACGATTTCGGCCCCGAGAGCCCGCCTGGCCGCGCCGCGGCCGGCGGGTTCTGTGCTTCTCGATCGCGCCGTGCAGAGGTGGGTGATGAGCCGGCTTCGTCCGGGGTATGCGCTGACCTTCGATGACGTGTTGCTCGTGCCGAGGCACTCCACGGTCCATCCGCGAGACGTGAATGTCCGGACGCGTCTGACCCGGCGCATTCCCCTGAACATTCCGGTGATCGCGGCGGCGATGGACACGGTGACGGAATCGGAGATGGCGATCGCCATGGCCCGCGCCGGCGGGATCGGGGTGATTCACAAGAACATGCCGATCGATCGTCAAGCCGCGGAAGTGGACCGGGTGAAGCGCTCCGAGAGCGGGATGATTCTCCACCCCATCACGCTGGGCCCGGATCGCCCGCTCCGTGACGCGCTCGCGCTCATGGCGCGGTTCCGGATCTCCGGCGTCCCAATCGTGGACGATGGCGGCCGGCTGACGGGGATCATCACCAATCGCGACCTCCAGTTCGAGCAGAACCTCGACCGCCCGGTGCGCGAGGTCATGACCAAAGAAGGGCTGGTCACGGCCGCGGTTGGCACCACGCTGGAGGAGGCCGAGCGTATCCTCGGACGCCACCGCATCGAGAAGCTGCCCGTGGTAGATGAAAACGGCATCCTGCGGGGCCTGATCACCGTGAAAGACATCTTCAAGCGGCGCCAGTACCCGGATGCCAATAAGGACGAGCACGGCCGGCTCAGGGTCGCGGCCGCCGTGGGGGCCGGCGGCGACACGCACGCCCGTGCCAAAGCGCTGCTGGGGGCGGGCGCCGATGTCATCGTGGTGGACTCGGCACACGGGCACTCCGAGGGCGTCTTGACAACGGTGGCGACGCTCCGGGAGTCCTTCCCGGACGCGCAGATCGTAGCGGGCAATGTCGCCTCCACGGAAGGCGCGCGAGCGCTGGTGGAGCGCGGCGTGGACGCCGTCAAGGTGGGGGTGGGACCCGGAGCGATTTGCACCACGCGCGTGGTAACCGGGGTGGGGGTGCCGCAGGTCACGGCGATCGTGGAGGCGGTGCGAGGGGCTGGCGAGACGCCGGTCATCGCCGACGGCGGCATCAAGTACTCCGGCGACGCCGTCAAGGCCCTCGCCGCGGGCGCCTCGAGCGTGATGGTCGGCACCATGCTCGCCGGTACGGAAGAGAGCCCGGGTGAGAGCTTCTTGCTCGAGGGCCGGCGCTTCAAGATGGTACGGGGAATGGGGTCCCTGGCGGCCATGCAGGAAGGGTCCGCCGACCGCTACTTCCAGGAGGGCGAGCTTTCGCCGCGGAAACTCGTTCCGGAAGGGATCGAAGGACGGGTGCCGTATCGCGGCCCGGTGGGGGACGTGTTGTTCCAGCTCGTGGGCGGGATTCGAAGCGGGATGGGATACTGTGGTGTTACGACGATTGACCAGTTGCGCTGTGAAACGGAGTTTGTGCAGATCACCTCGGCCGGCCTCCGGGAGTCGCACCCTCACGACGTGGTGATTACGCGGGAAGCGCCGAACTACAGCCTCTGAGGGAGGTCCATCCTTGGAGATCGCCATGAACAAGCGACGAGGGAAGCTGCGGCGGTTGTGGGACAATCTGGCCGCGCGGACCGTTGGGTACTATCTGGTCCTGCTGGGGACGGTCGCGCTCCTCTGGCAGGTGGAGGACGCGCGGGCGCTGCTGCTGGCGCCCGCGGGCGCCATCCCGCTGCTCGAGCAGCTCGGTCGAGGGGCGACGGTCGAGCAGTTGGCGGCGGCCGTGCCTCAGGGACCGTTCAACCAGATGGCCCGCGCCGCCGTCGCGATGGTTGTAGCGGCGTTGCTCGCCTTGCCGATCGCGTGGCTCTACATCCTGACGCGACGGAAGAAGGGGTTCCGGCAGTCGTTGGTCCACACCCTGATCGTGCTGCCAGTGGTGGTGGCGGGCATCGTGGTACTGGTCAAGAACAGCCTGGCGCTGGCCTTCGCCCTGGCGGGCGTCGTGGCCGCGGTGCGGTTTCGCAATACGCTCGAGGACAGCAAGGACGCCGTGTACATCTTCCTCGCCACGGCGCTCGGGCTCGCGGCCGGCGTGGACCCACCCGTGGCGCTGGCCGTCTCGCTGATCTACAACGCCATCATCCTGCTGCTGTGGTACTCCGATTTCGGCCGCACCGCCGCGGTGTTCGAGGGCCAGATTGCCGAACACCGGCTCCAGGAAGCGCGGCAGTTCGCCGGGCGCCAGAGCAGCTTCATTGCCAAGCTGGATGACGAGATCCTGAAGCAGCTCTCCGCCGAGCAGTTGGACGTGCTCGCCGACCGGGCGGCCAAGCGGCGGAGGGAGGCAGCCGAGGACGTCGAAGGCAAGGACGAGGAGGAGCCGAGTTTCGACGTCTTGCTCCGCATCAGGACGCGGGACGCGCTGGAGGCCCGACCCGCCGTGGAGCGGGTGCTCGAAGAGCACCTGAAGAAGTGGCGGTTCAGCGGCATGTCGTCGGACGGGGAGACCATGGTGCTGGAGTACGCGGTGCGGCTGCGCAAGAAGATGACGCCCAACACGTTGCGGGACGCGCTGCAGGCAGCGGCCAATCCCTACATCCTGGGGGTCGAGGCCCACTGACCCGGCGCCCTCGGTGCTACGTCTGTAGGTGGACCACGCCGCTCGCGTTGAGGGCGGCCAGCTCAGCCTCCGAATAGCCCAGCTCCAACAACACTTCCCGCGTGTGCTCACCGAGCGTCGGTGCGGCCCGCCGCACATTGGCCGGCGTGAGCGACAGCGTGATCGGGAACCCGAGGGTTTTCACGGGTCCCAGACGTGAGTGCGGAACGTCCCTCACCATCCCGCGGGCAAGGGTTTGCGGGTGCGACAGCATGTCGCCCACCGAGAGCACCGGGCCGGCCGGGACGCCGGCGGCTTCGAGGCGCTGGAGCCAGGCGCTGGAGGATCGCTGCCGAAAGATCTCGCCCAGGATGCCGGCCAGCGCTGCCCGGTTACGCATTCGATCGGCGTTGGCGAGGAAGCGGGTATCCGACGCCAGATCGCCGCGGCCGACGGCTTCGGTGAGTTTGACCCAAGTGGACTGACTGGAGGCCCCGACGGTGATCCACCCGTCCGCCGTCTGGAACGCCTGGTAGGGTGCGGTGAGCGGGTGGGCGGACCCCATGGGGCCGGGCGAGACGCCCGTGGCGAGCGCGATCGCGGCCTGCCAGTAGGTCTGGGTGATGCCAGCCTCGAAGAGCGACGTGTCCACGCGCTGGCCCTGGCCGGTACGGTTGCGATGGAGCAGCGCGGCCAATACCCCCATGCACGCGATGATCCCCGCCGTGATGTCGGTAACGGGCGGCCCGCATTTCACGGGCGGGCGACCCGGTCCTTCACCGGTGACGCTCATGAGGCCGCTGTAGCCCTGTGCGATGAGGTCGAACCCGCCGTGATCCGCCATCGGGCCCGTGCGCCCGTAGCCTGAGATCTCGCACAACACCAGGCCGGGATTGTCGCGCCGCAGCGACTCGTATCCCAGGCCCAGCCGATCCATGGTTCCGGCGCGGTAGTTCTCGATCACGACGTCGGCGCGCTGCAGCAGGCGCCGGACGATCTCGTGCCCTTGCGGCGTTTTCAGGTCCACCGCGATCCCGCGCTTGTTCCGGTTCAGCATCATGAAGGCGGCGGATTCCCCGCCCAGGTCCGGCGGCAGGAAACCGCGTGCCGGGTCGCCGTCGGGGAGCTTCTCGACCTTGACGACGTCCGCGCCCAGGTCGGCGAGCATGCGACCGCACACCGGCCCGGCCATGATGTGTGCCAGCTCGATCACGCGGAGCCCGACCAGCGCGCTCACGCCGGGCTACTTCCCTTTGAACTTGGGCGGTTGCTTGGCGAGAAACGCCTGGTAGCCAATGCGGTAGTCTTCCGTGGCGAAGGCATCGAACGCCTCGTCCAGCTCTTCGGGGGTGAGCGGACCGCCTCGATCCAGCCGGCGCACAAAACGCTTGTGCCAGCGGTTGACCAGTGGCGCGCCTTGGGCGATCCGTTCGGCGGACGCGTATGCCTCCCGCTCCACTCGATCGTCCGGCACGACGCGATTCACCAGTCCCAGCGCCAGCGCTCGTTCGGCGTCCACCACTGCGCCCTCCAGCAGCATCTCCAACGCGGCCGCTCTGCCGATGGCGCGGATGAAGAAGTCGAGTTCGGGATACTGCATCGTGAGTCCGAGCCGGTTGATGGGCACGCCGAATCGGCTGGACTCGGCAGCGATGCGGATGTCGCAGGCGACGGCAATCTCGAGCCCGCCGCCCACGCAGGGCCCGCGGATGAGGGCCACGGTGGGATGTCGGCAATCAGCCACGGCCATGACGGCGCGATGCTCCACGGCGCCGTACTCGCGCGCCTGCTCGATGGTGTGACGCTCGTGGGCGAACTCCGCGATGTCCGCCCCTGCCGCGAATGCCTGGCCGGCCCCGCGGACCACGATGCACCGCACCTGGTCGTCGCGATCCAGCTCATGGAAGAGGCTGGCGAGCCGCGTCCACATGGCGCGGTTAAGCGCGTTGAGCCGCTCGGGCCGATGAAGCGTCACCGTGGCGATTCCACCTGAGCGCTCGACCAGAACGACGTCCGTCATCGGTACAGCCAGTTGACCAGCGTCATGGGAACCGCGGGAACGTAGGTGACCAGGAGCAGCACCGCCAGCAGGGCGGCGATGAATCGGAGGTTCACCTTGCTGACCTCCCAGATATCCGCGCGGGCGATGGCGCAGGCCGTCATCAGGACGCTGGCCACCGGCGGTGTCTGCTGGCCGATCCCGAGGTTCAGGGTGACGATCAGACCGAAGTGGACCGGATCAATGCCGACGGCCTGGACCAGAGGCATCACGATGGGGACGACCAGGATGATCGCGGCCGCCGAATGCAGCACCAAGCCGATGGCGAGGAAAAACAGGTTGAGCAGCGCGAGAACCGCCAGCGGGCTGGTGGTGAAGTCCACGATGGCGGCGGCTACCCGCTGCGGGAGTTGCGCTTCGGTGAGGAACTCGCCGAACAGCGCGGAGGTCGCCACGAGCAACATGACCACGGCCGTCTGCACGCCGCCCTCGATGATCGCGGCCCGGAGCCTGGACCGGTCCAGTTCACGATACAGCCCGCCCCCGATGGCCAGGCTCGCCAGCACCGCGAGCGCCGCGCCCTCGGTCGCGGTTACCCATCCGCTGAAGATTCCGCCGAGGATGATCAGGGGGAGGAGGAGCGCCCAGCCGGCTTCCCGGAACGCGGCGCGCACGCGGGAAAGCTGGAACGCGTCGTCGGCGGGCAGGTCGTACCGGCGCGCCAGACCGTACGCGACGCCCATCATGGTCGCCGCGCCCACGATCCCCGGCACGATACCGGCCACGAACAGCTCCACCACGGAGCTACCCGACATCGCCGCATAGAGGATCATCGGGATCGAGGGCGGGATGATGACGGCGAGCGTGGCGGCGGACGAGCACACGGCGGCGGCGACGGTGCCGGGGTAGCCGCGCGAGCGCATTTGAGGAATCAGGATCGAGCCCAGGGCGGCGACGTCGGCGACGGCGGATCCGGAGATCTCCGCGAAGAACAGCGAGGCGCCGATGCTCACCATCGCGAGCCCGCCCCTCACGAACCCGAACAGGGCCGAGGCCAGGCCCACGAGCCGCCGGGAAATCCCCGTGGCGTTCATGATGGCGCCGGCCAGCACGAACAATGGCACGGCGATCAACGGGAACTTCGCGGCGCCGTCGAACAGCACGACGGCGGCATTGGGGATGGCGTCAGGCCCGCGAGTCAGTCCGCTGGCCAGCAGCGCCGCCACACCCAAGGCTACGGCGATCGGCACGTTGAGCAGCACGAGCGCGATCAGACCGACGACGACCAGGGCGATGGTCACGGGCGGCGTGCCCGGCGGGTCAGGTCCTGGGCTGCGTTCATGAGCTCGGCCGCGACGAACAGCGCGGCGCCGATGGGAATCACGGATTGGGTGAGGCGGACGGAGAGCCACGGCAGGCTGGCCAGGGTGAGCCCGCCTGCGGCGGCCAACACGCCGACGCCGGCCCATGCCACCAGCCCGAAGAACCCCAGGATGGCGATCTCACGAGCCGCCAGCAGCGCCACCCCGGTGCGGCCCGGCGCCGCGCGGACCAGGGTGGGGAACCCGATGTGAGCCCGCCTGAGGGCCGCCAGCGCGGCGCCGTAGAACGTGAGCCAGGCGAGCAGAATCGCGGCGACCTCGTCGTACCACACGAGCGACGCTCCCGCCTTGCGGAACGCCACGGCGAGCAGGACGACGCCGGCGAGGGCGGCCATGAGGCCTATCACGATCCATTCGAGCAATTGCTCGAGCCGGCGGCGGAGCCACGCCATTCAGCGGCCGCCCAAGGCCGTGGCGCTGGCGATCAGCGCCCCACCGCCGGCCACGGACTTCGCAAACTCCTGGTAGATCGCGCGGCTCGCCTCCAGGAACGCCGCCCGGTCCGATTCGTTCACCTGGATGCCGCTGGCGGTCAATTGGGCCAGCAGCTGGCGATCGAGTCGGTCCGCGGTGTCGTACACGAATGCCTGGAGTTCACGCGCCGTCGCCTCCAGGATGGCGCGCATGTCCTCGGGCAACCGGTTCCACGCCGCGAGGCCCGAGGTCACGTAGGCGGGGGTGTACACATGGCGCGTGAGCGAGAGGTACCGCTGCACCTCGTGCAGCTTCGACGCGTAGATCTGCGCGAAGGGGTTTTCCTGACCGTCCATGACCCCGGTCTGAAGCGCCACGAACACCTCGGACAGCGGCATGGGAGACGGGTTCGCGCCGAATGCCTGGAACATGCGGATGCGCCACTGGCCGGTGGGGGTGCGCAGCTTGATGCCGCGCAAATCGTGAGGTCGCACGATCGGCCGGCGATTGTTGGTGACGTGGCGGAAGCCGTTTTCCCAGACCGCTATGATCTTGTAACCGGCGGCTTCGGCCTGGGGGACGAGCGTGGGCCACACGATCGTCTCCTCGATTTGCCGCATGTGCTCGCGGTCCCGCACCAGGTACGGCATCTCGAACAGGCCGAAGGACGGGATCGTGGTGGACATCACCGTGGATGGAAGCGCGAGCTCGAGCGTGCCGAGCTTGAGCTTTTGCATCATCACCTCGTCGCTGCCGAGCTGGCTGGAACCGAACACGATCACCCGCGCGCGGTGGCCCAGCCGCTCGTTCGCCCGCCGCGCGAACTCCTCGGCGGACAGCGCGAACAGGGAGCCCGGCGCCCCGACGTGCCCGAAGCGAATCTGGAGTGGCCGCTCGGTTGCCGCGCAGGCGGCGACGGTGAGCAGCCCGGCGACGGCGGCACCCGGCAGCTGCAAGGACCCGAGAATTCGCGCTGGGCGACGCACTAGTCCGCGGGCGCGCCGAGAGCCTCCAGCGCCGCTGTCACGCCGCTCCCCGCCATCGGGACCCCGGCCGCCCGCAGCGCCATCTCGACGCCACATAGCGTTCCCGCGAGCATCAAGTCGTTGAAGTCGCCCAGGTGTCCGATGCGAAAGACGCGTCCTTTGAGCTTCCCGAGGCCCGCGCCAAGCGAGAGATCGAACCGTTCGAGCGCGACCCGCCGGACCGCCTCGGCGTCCTGACCGTCGGGCAGCAGGACGGCGGTGACCGTGTCACTCCGCTCGCTCGGAT
>CAZVKD010000017.1:0-18636 GCA_964627675.1 uncultured Gemmatimonadaceae bacterium | reverse complement strand
GGTGAGCAGCCCGAAGCGTGCCTGATCCCGCGCGGAGATGAACATCCCGCCGCCCCAGTGCCCTCCCCCGCTCACCGATTGCATCATCTGCCCGTCAACGTTCACCCAGGAGTTCTCGTAGCCGTACCAGCGCCAGGTGTTGGATGCGCCGATGGGGTCCATCACGTATTCACGCAGCACCTGCGGCAGCGGACGGCGCCACACCTGAAGCGCCGCGTAGGCCAGGAGGTTCACGCGCACGTCGTTGTACTCGTAGGTGGTCCCCGGTTCGTTATGCACGCGCTTGACGTATTGCGCCAGCGGCTCATCCGCCGGCGGACGATCCGCCCAGTCCGGCTTGCCCCAGAGCGTGCCGCCCCAGTCGCTCGTTTGTCGCAGCAGATGATCCCAGGTGATCTTGGCGGCGTGCTCGGAATCGAACTCGCCGGTCGTCACGTAGTCTTTCACTCTGTCGTTCAGGTTGCGGATCAGGTCGCGCTCCCACGCCAGCCCCACGGTGGTGGAGAGAAAGCTCTTGGTGACGCTGAACGTCATGTCCACCCGGTGCGGCTCGCCCCATTCGGCCACGATGTAGCCGTTCTTCACGATGATCCCGGTCTGCTCGCCCCGGGGCTTGAACGGCCCAATCCCTTCGCCGTAAGGCTCACGACCGAACGAGAGGTAGTGCGCCTGCTCCAGATCTCGCGGGTCGGGCGTCTCGTTCGCTCGGGCGAAGGCGATGGCCTCCTCGAGCAGGCGCGCGCTCATGCCGACTTGCTCGGGCGTCCGGCGCTCCCAGTCAGGACCCGCACCCGGGTAGTAGAGCGCCGGCTGCGCCGGCCGACCTCGCTGCTGCGCCGTGGCCCCCGTGACAAGCCCGGCCAGGACCGCAAACGCTAGAGACGCCCTGCGAGTGTGGATCGTCATCGGCGGCTGCTCTCCTTTCCCGTCGAGCGCAATACTCGGCCTCGCGCTGCAGTAGCAGTGACGCCTAAGCTAGGGATGGTACCCGCTCTCTGCCAGCGATCGCCGAGCGGCGACGTGCTCCCTCGCGCCGGTCCGCGCGTGCCGTCATCTTTGGCACCATCCGTCACTCGCCGCACACCATGATCCGATGGCTCGCAACGCGCGGTGGACGCGTCAGTCTCCTGACGCTGGCGATCGTCACGTCGCTCGACGGTCAGGAACCGCACCGCCTCGCCGTCACGGGGCTCGAGCGCCCGGTGGAGATCCTCCGGGATCGCTGGGGCATCGCGCACATCTACGCTCAGACCGAGGCCGATCTCTTTTTCGCGCAAGGGTACAACGCGGCCCGCGATCGCCTGTTTCAGCTGGAGCTGTGGCGCCGCCAGGCCACCGGCACCGTGGCCGAGATCCTGGGGCCGCGAGAGCTGAAACGCGACATCGGCGCCCGCCTGTTCAAGTTCCGGCGCGATCTGGCACAGGAATTGAGCCACTACCATCCGCGCGGCGCGGCGATCATTACCGCCTTCGTCAACGGCATCAACGCCTACATTGACCAGGCCAACCGCGCGCCGGAGAAGCTCCCGCTCGAGTTCCGGCTGCTGGGCATCCGGCCGCAACACTGGACGCCAGAGGTCGTCATTTCACGCCATCAGGGCCTGCTCGGCAACATCGGGCAAGAACTCTCCGTCGGCCGCGCCGTCGCCGCCGCCGGCGCCCCCAACGTCAAGTTTCTCTCGGCGTTCGGGCCCGGCGATCCCGATCTCACGCTCGACGCCTCCATCACGGGCGAACTGCTGGCCGCGAACATTCTGGAGTTGTACGAGGCATTCCGGGAAGGAATTCGGTTCAGGCCGGAGGACGTCGCGCCGGAATTCCGCGCCACTCAGAACGGTGGACGATCGGAGACGAGAGGAGACGAGAGGGGACGATCACCGGTTGGCGGTGAACACCCGGGATCGTCTCCGTTCGGCCCCGATCGCGTCGGATCGTCCGACTGGGACGAGATGGCCACGGGAAGCAACAACTGGGTCGTCTCCGGCCGCGTGAGCGAGAGCGGCTACCCGCTCATGGCCAACGATCCCCACCGCGCCCAGTCCGCGCCGTCGCTGCGCTACTGGGTGCACCTGGTTGGGCCCGGGTGGAACGTGATCGGCGGCGGTGAGCCGAGTCTGCCGGGCGTCTCCATCGGCCACAACGAGCACGGGGCGTGGGGACTCACGGTTTTCGCCACCGACGGAGAAGACCTCTACGTGTACGACACCAATCCGGAGAACCCGAACCAGTACCGCTATGGCGGCGCGTGGGAGACCATGACGGTGATCCGCGAGACGATCCCGGTGAAGGGCCGGCCGGCTGAGACGGTGGAACTGAAGTACACGCGGCACGGTCCCGTGGTCCATGAAGACCGCGCGCGGCGCAAAGCCTTCGCGGTGCGCGCGGCGTGGATGGAGATCGGCGGAGCGCCGTATCTGGCGAGCCTCCGAATGGACCAGGCAACGAACTGGGAGGAGTTCCGCGAGGCCTGCGCGTACTCGAACATCCCCGGCGAGAACATGGTGTGGGCCGGCAGGGATGGCACCATCGGCTGGCAGGCGGTGGGCATCGCGCCCATCCGGCGCAACTTCTCGGGCCTCGTCCCGGTGCCGGGGGATGGCCGCTACGAGTGGGACGGATACCTGCCGATCAAGGCCAAGCCGCACGTGGTGAATCCGGCGGAAGGCTACTTCGCCACGGCCAACAACGATCTGATCCCGCGGGACTATCCCCATATGGACGCCATCGGGTTCTCGTGGGCCGATCCCTATCGCTGGGCCCGGATCAGCGAGGTGCTGGCCGGCGGGCGCCGGCACTCGGTGGCGGACATGATGCGGCTTCAGACGGATCCGCTTTCGATCCCTGCGCGGCAGCTCGTCCCGTTGCTCGAGCATCTGCGGCCTGGGGACGCTCGCGTGGAACAGGCGCGGCAGCGCCTGCTCGCGTGGGATGATCGCATGGACGCTGCGTCAGTGCCGGCGGGGATCTACGCCGCGTGGGAAGGAGCGTTGCGCGAGGCTGTGGCGAGCCGGCTGGTGCCGCGCGAGTGGCCCACGTCGCTCCGCAACCTGCCGCTCTCGAAAGTCGTCGCGTGGTTGATCGCGCCTCCGGGCGAGTTCGGGCCCAATCCGACGACGGCGCGCGACTCCATCCTCCTGTCCGCGCTCGGAACCGCCGTGACCCGCCTCACCGCCAAGCTCGGCCCCGACCTGGAGCAATGGCGTTGGGGCCAGGAGAAGTACCACCATGCGCTGATCCGCCATCCACTCGGCTCCGTGGTGAACGAGGCGACCCGTCGGCGGCTCGAGGTCGGCCCGCTCCCGCGCGGCGGCTACGGCTCGACACCGCTCGCCACCGGGAATGGAGACAACCAGACCAGCGGGGCCTCGTTCCGCGTCGTGGTGGACACCGGTGACTGGGATCGCGCCGTGGGGACCAACACGCCCGGCCAGAGTGGCGACCCGGACAGCCCTCATTACCGCGATCTCTTCGAGATGTGGGCCACGGACCGCTTCTTCCCCGTATTCTACTCCCGCACGCGAGTGGAGAAGGTCACGGAGAGCCGCCTGCTGCTCGAGCCCGACGCTCGAGGCACGCCGCCCCGCTGATCGAGCCGGGCCGGTAGCCCCAGGAGAGCCGCTCGAGCGGTATGAGTGCCGGTTTCGCGATCTTCGCCGCGACGTACGTCCTGATCGCGGTGCAGCGACTCCCATTCCTTCCCCTCAACCGCCCCGCCGCCAGCCTGCTCGGCGCAGTCGCGATGGTGGGCTTCGGCGTGATCTCGCTGGAAGACGCCTACGCCGCGATTGACCTCGACGTACTGGTCTTCCTGCTGGGCCTCATGCTGATCGTGGGCTACCTCGAAGTGGCCCGCTTCTTCGAGTGGGCCGCCGAGTGGGTGGTGGAGCGCGCAGCGACACCGCACGCCCTGCTGCTCGCCGTCGTCGCGGGCGGCGGGTTGCTGTCCGCTTTTTTCGTGAACGACACGGTCTGCCTCGTGGTGACGCCCATTCTCGTCGCCGCCCTCGAGCGACTGCGAGTCCGTCCCCTGCCCTATTTGCTCGGGCTCGCGATGGGCGCCAACGTGGGCTCGGTGCTCGCCGTGACGGGCAATCCGCAGAACATGCTGGTCGGGATTTGGAGCGGCACGACGTTCGGCGGATTCATGCTCCACATGCTGCCCGTGGCGGGCGGAGGCCTGGCGATCACGTACGGGTATCTGCGCTGGTCGTTCCGCCGCGAGCTGGCCCAGGGGTTCACCGCGGCGGTCGAGCCGGTACGGATCGAGGGAGACCGGCCCCTGATCGTCAGGGGTCTCATCGTGTTCGCGATAGCGCTGACCGGATGGCTGGCCGGAGGATCCTTGCCGTTGGTGGCGATCGCGTGCGGCGCCATCATGGTCGCCGTGGCGCAGCGCGATCCGGCCTACGCCATCGAACGGGTGGATTGGGACCTGCTCTTGATGTTCGCGTCGCTGTTCGTGGTGATGCGTGGACTCGAGGCCACCGGGGCCGTGGAGTGGATTGACCGGCGGGCGCTGCAACTGGCCGACGTGGACTCCCCCGCCGGGACGGCGGCCGCGGTGAGCGGCGCCATGCTCGTCTTGTCCAATCTGATCTCGAACGTCCCGGCGGTGATGCTGTGGCAGGACATCGTACCGAGCCTGCCGAATGAAGCGCTGATGTGGCGCGTCGTCGCGATGAGCTCCACGTTCGCCGGGAATTTTCTCTTGATCGGGTCCGTCGCCAACCTGATCGTGGCCGAACGAGCGCAAGAGCGGGGGGTGAAAGTGGAGTTCGGCGCGTATGCGCGCGTCGGGATTCCGGTAACCCTCCTCACGCTCGCCTGGGGCGTGGGGAGCCTCCTGGTGACGGGATAAGAACGCGATGTCACCGTGGAGAGATCATAGAGAAAGACGCGGGCCGGCCCCACCGTGGGCGATCCCATGGCCCTGTCTGCAGGAGTTCCTGACGATCGTCACCCATCCGCGGATCTACGCACCGCCCACGCCCGTGCCGATCGCGCTGGACCAGGTGAGCGCGCGGCTCGAGTCGCCGAGTCTGATGCTCCTAGGAGAAACGGCCCGCTACTGGCCGGTGCTCCGGGAAACCGTCGGGGCCAGCCAGGCCACCGCCGGTCTGGTTCACGCGCGAGTCGCTGCGCTGTGCCGTCATCACGGTGTGCGTGAACTGTGGAGCGCCGACCGCCACTTCAGCCGCTTTCCGCAGGTGACGGTGCGGAACCCGCTGGTGGAGTGAGGCGATCGGCAACACCGGCTGTTCGATTTACGGCCGCACCCCTGTGATGATCGTCCCGGCCGCGCCGGTGGAGAAGACCACTTGCCCGGCGCCAGGCACATTCGCTCCGAACACTGCGAACAGGTCCTTCGTCGTACCGGTCGCCTGCGGACTCCAGGTTGGCGGCTCCGGATCTCCGTCTGCATGTCCCTGGAGAAGTAGAACCGTACCGCCACTGCCTCCGGCGTAAACGGAGCCAGCCCCGTCGCCCCAGGCCCCACCGAGGTAGCGGTTGCCGCTGAACGTCTGTTTCACCCAGACCAGCCGTCCGGTGGAAGGATCCACGTTCCCATGGGTATGGACGATCACCCCTTGACTGGTCGTTGGGCCGGTGGGCTCCCGGCCGACGGCCCAGATCTCGTTGGATGACGCGGCCCACAAACCGCTGAATCGCTCCCCTGCAAACCCCGCCCGCATCTGTGACCAGGTATTTCCGCCGTTCGTCGTGCGGTAGATATCGCCGGCCGAGGTCACGATCACTTCGTTGTCACTGAAACCGTAGATCTGGTTCATTTCCTGAGTGCCGAAGGAGCCCGCCTGGGCCCAGCTGGCGCCATGATTGGTGGACTTGAGCAGCGTCCCCGCGCGGCCCGCAGTGTACACCACACCACCCGGGCTCACCCACACGTCGAACAGCTCCTGCGTGGTGCCGCTGGTGAGGTTCGTGAACGCGTAACCGCTGCCGGAGGGCGTTCCCCGAGCGATGGCGCCGTTTCGCCCCACGACGTACGCCTCGCTCCCGTCCGCGGCGCCGAAGGCGCCCTGGAACCCGGCGCCGTAGGGCTGCAGGGCGACCATGCCCCAATCGGTCCCGAGCGACGAGCTCATCCAGACTTCGTTGTTGGGTGAAGCCGACCCCGCGATCACTCGTCCGCTCGGATGCAGCCACACATCCGAATACGACTGCCCGCGGGCCAGGACGTCGAATGAGTGGCTGGAGGACGACGTCTGATGGAAGATCAACCCGGCCGTTCCCACGCCCCAGACGCGTCCGGTCGGGCCGTCGGTCCACAGTCCCAGGACATGTTGCTTGACGAACTGATCCGACCGGAAGCCCGGCGCGCCGAACCCGCAGCGGCAGCGCTCGGCCCAAGCCAACTCGCCGTTGTCGCCGCCCAGGAACACGTCAGGATTGGTGAATGCGGTCTTTGGCTTCGAGGTGAGGGCCCCGAGCACGGCGCCCGTCAGCTGCTCGTTGATCGCCCACATCCCCCAATCTTCGCGATACATGACGACGCGCCCGTCCAACGTAGATGCCACGATCAGCGGCTGTCCGGGATCCCGCCAGACGGCCAGGAGTGGACCCGACGCCGGCCAGCCCCAGTAGTCCACGGGCGTGGAGCCGGCGGTCCAGGTCTCGCCGTTGTCAGGTGAGATGAACATCACGCCGTTCGCCCCATCCTGTCCCACGGCTACCACGCTGCTCCCCTTGGCGGCCACGGCCCGCAGGGTGACTGTCGCCGGGAAGGTCGCAAGGGGGACATCCGGTGTGGCCGACGGATACCGGTAGACACGGTCTCCCGCAGCGACGAAGACGTAGTCCGCGTTCCCGTGGAGGTTCCAGAACAAACCATCGATTGGGGCGTGGATGACGTTCCACGACGACCCGTTGTAGTGCAGAAGCCGACTCCCAAACCCCGCGGCGCACCGGCCGACGACGTACACGTCGTTCGGCGCCCGCGCCCAGACGCCGCGATACGTGCAGGTCGTTGGCGTCGTCATGATGGTGGGCGTCGTGCCATCGTAGTGGATCACCGTTCCATCGAAGCCCACCAGGAACACGTCGGTCGGCGAGGTCCCGCCCACGGCGAACAAGGCGTTCCCGGTGACGCCCTCGCGTTGCACGAACCACTGCAGCTGATCCGGCGGCAACGGACCAGCCAGCACGGCCACGAAGACCTCGTCCGTCCACCCCCCGTAGTACGGGTCGTAGCTCGACACGCCGATCCTCGCGGCACCCGGGGCGATGGCCGTCACGATCCCATCGTTCTCACCGTCCGCGGAGTTGGTGACCGTGGCGACGCCCGGGGTCCGGGAGTACCACGCGATGAATCGGGTGAGACCGCCAATCGTGTGCGTGAGCGTGCCCGGCGGGTCGCCCATGTACATCGTCAGGGCGACCTGATCAATGGTCGCCAGCCGCGAGACGCCGGTTACGATGTTGCTGAAATGGCCCACCTGCGCCGTGACCGTCCCTGCCGTCTGGTCCACGGTGGGGTTGGGGATTTCGGCCCACAAGTCATCGATCTCGGTGAGCAGCGTCAGCTCCGACGCCGAGAAGGTCCCGAGGTTCGCGGGATCGTACTTGAGGGTGACCGTCACGCCCGGCTCGGGAAACACCATGCCGCTCGGCCCGAACGTGTAGGCCGTGCCGGGAACCAGCCCCGCCTCGGCGATCTCGGACGCGGGGACGGCGAGCGCTTGCACGGTGAATCCGACAGGTTCGGCGAACATGCCGGGGGGCACGGTGATGGTGGCGTTGCCGTCGTCGGACTGCAACGATCCGCCGTCGGGTCCGATCACCACCACGGCGCCCTCTTCAATCCGGAACCTGATCGGGAGGGTTCGCCCATCGAGCAAGGGAATGAACTCTCCGGTATTGACGTTCTTCAGTTCCTTGCCGGAGCCGACCACGTCCACGTCTGCGTGACCCAGCTCGGTGCCGGCCACGAGCACGCTGATACGGTAGGTCAGCGCCGGGTCGAGGGCGAACTGGTCCGTGTGCCAGTTGACGATGTAGTGCTCGTCGGCGGCGCTCACGCGCACGACCTCCGAGCCCTGCCCAGCGGTCATGGTGTAGCTCGCCATCTCGGCGCCGCAGCCGCCGTGAGCGAAGACACAGATTCGGACTTCCGGCGTCTGCATGGCGTCGAACTTGCCGGTGTAGCCCGGGGCCGTCACCAAGGGAGGCAAGAAGTAGAACCCCCCGTTCCCCCCAGAATGCGCGCCGTCCTTGATTTCGAACCCGGGGCTCGCCGGCGCCGTGGGCAGATCTTCCCGGCATCCGGCCAGGACGAGCACGACAATCAGCGTGGAAACTCTCACAGTGGGCTTCATGCTGCGGCGCTCCCTCGAGTTCACAGTATCAGCAGCCGCTCCGGCTGCCGCTCCAGCTCCCGTTGTCACCGCCCGCGGTCCAGCTCCCGCTGATGTTGGTGCCGGACATGGTGCCCGTCGCCGTGCCCCCGCTGAACGTCAGGCTGATGTTGTTTCCGTTCAACGTGCCGGCCAGCGTTCCCGCACCGGCGCCGCCGTTCTCGTGAAACGCGCCCACTAGGCCGTTGCCTCGGCGCGCCAGGTTCCACACGCCCGCCGCGTCTCCGGTGAAGGTGCCGCAGAACAGCTCGACGTCTCCACCGCGGCGAGAGAACGCCGTGAACAGGCCGCCGCCGCCGGGCCCCGTGAACGTCCCGCTGAGCTGCCCGTTGGCGAACGTGGCGGTGAAGGAGTACCCGCCGCCGCTGAGCCCAAGCGCTTTCGCATCCAGGTCATAGGTGCCGGTCAGGTTGGTGTTCGAGCCGCCCTTGATCTTGAGCGTCGCGGTCACGTTCACCGTGGCCGAAGGCTCGGTGGGACCGGCGCTCCCTGCCCCCGAGAAGCTGGGCGCCGCAGCCGACGCCAGCGCGGCCGGCACGCTGACGCTGATGGTTCCGCTCAGGTTGTCGCTCGCGATGACACCATCGAAGTCGGTGGTATCGCTACTGCCGCCGTCGCTGCAGGCGGCCACCGCCGTCAGGGCCGCCAGAATCAGCAACCTTCGCCCTCGTCTCATAAGTCCTCTCGACTGGTGTGGGTTATCGTCTGGTATGGGTTATCGTCGCGGCCACGCCCGGCGCATCAAGACGGCGCCGCCGGCGAACGATCGCGTTTCTGATCGGGGCAAGATTCCCGAGGCCCTCACCCGCCGCCTCAAAAGATTCCCAGCGCGGCCCCGGACAGCACGCGAATGCCCACGTGCATCCGTTTCCACGTCGCGGGAACGGGTTGCTCGCCGAACTGCATGTCCTGCACGCGGAACGGGGTGACCGCGGTGCCCTCAATGCGCTCCAGCGCTCCGGTCAGGTGCGTGCGTCCCAGGAAGGGGATATCCACGCGCGCGCCCCAGAGCCGGTTCTCGCCCCCCAGCGAGTAGTATCCCTGAAACGCGAAGGTGCGCCGGCCGGGCCGGAGCAGCACGCGGAGGGCGAGCGGAACGGTCTTGCCGCTCATGGTGGCGTTGCCGATCTGATAGTCGTACAGGTCCCAGCGGAACCCGCCGAGCACCGCGCCCCGTTTGAAGCCCATGCCGGCCATCAGCTCGTAGCCGAAGTCCATGTTGAACGCTCTTGCGCTGGTCTCCCATCCCTGGACGGCGGCGTTGCCGAACATCGGGACCGAGTCACTGGTGCGCTTGCCCAGCCCGTCCACGTCGAGGTAGAGCAGGTCCCACAGGAGGAATCCCCTGGCCTTGCTGGCGGTGAGCCAGGAGAGCAGCCGGATATCGGTCCGCACGTTCACGCCCCAGCCGGTACGGTCCGGCACGAATCCCAAATCCCCGATGGTGCCGGTGGAGTAGCCCATGGACGCCCCCATGTAGGGGCTGCCCTCGAGCGCGCTGCGCACTGGCCCGCCCTTGACGCACCAGTCCTCCAGCTGGTAGTAGCCTGGGGGGCAACTCTGCTGCGCCGCGACAGGACGGTGCGCCAGCACCGAGACGGCAATGAGGGACGCGACGGACAACGGGCAAAGCCGCACGAATCGGTACGTCATAGAGACTCTCCAATCCGGGTGACTGGCACACTCCGTCTCAGTCACTGCGTTGCTGAGACCGGTTTGATGGTGAGTACCTTGAGCGTCTTTCCCTCCGGCACCAGCACGCGGCCGGCGTCCGGATCGAGGCCGATCCGACCTTTCGGATTCCCTTTCACCGTGTGCAGGCGGGCGCCCGAGGCCAGATCAATCAGCTCGACGGTCCCATCCTTGGTGATCCATAAGACGACGCGCTGCGGCAGGATTTCCTCCAACCATTCGTCATCGGGGTTCAGCTCCCCCTTTCGGGTCCACGCCACCCTGCCGTCGGGTCCGGTGCAGGTGAGCGTCTTGGTGGAGGGCGAATAGTCCAACTGGTACCCGTCCAGCGGCAGCGGCCGGAAGGGGTCGAGAACCGCCGCGACGTCGTCGTCCAGCGTTCCCGTGGGAGCCCGATACGGCCCCACCACGGCGCCGGACTTCAGGTCCAGCTCCACCGCTTGTCCTTTTTCCGGATCGACCACGAGCCGGTGGCCGTCGATGATGTGATAGCGGTCAATCGTCTCCCCATTCAGCCGCTCGAGCCTCCACAACTGGCGGCCGGAGCTGGCGTCGACCGCAGTGAGCATGAACGGCCCGGTCCGCCGGTCGTACTGAGGGATCAGGACCACGCCGGTTTGCTCCACCGAAAGGCTCTCGGTCACCCGGCTGAAGTCGCCCCCGGATTCCTCCTTGACGGTCCAGCGCACCGTGCCGGAGGCCAGATCCAGCGCAGCCCAGGTCCGCTTCCCCACATGGAGCACAAGCAACGGAGGCACGAAACCCTGGCCCCAGCCCTCATCCGGGCGCCTGAAGCTCCACACTTCCCGACCGGACTGACTGATCCGATGCGCGCTGCGGTAACTGACGACGATCACGTCCGTGGTGGGCGTATCGTCCGCGCGATACAGGAATCCCGTGGGCCCGTTGATGGGCACGGCCCACGCCCGGGAGCCGTCCACCGTAGAGTACGCCGTCAGCCTGTCATCCTTGACCCAGAGCGACAGACCGGGCAGGGCCAGCGGCATCCAGCGGCCGGGTTCCTCCTTGACCGACCACGCGAGCTGTCCCGTGGCGTAGTTCACCGCCTGGAGACGCTTGCCGGCAATGACGATGCGCTCAGGAGGCGCGATCGCTGCCAGCAGCCTGTCGGCGGCGCCGTTTGCGGCGTCCCCGCCCGCGGCGCTGTCGGCGCCCTCGGCGCCCTCAGCGCCGAGCTCCTCACGCAGCGCCCGGAGCAGCGCGGCGTCCACCGTTTGCCCCTCGCCGTAGCTGGCGAAGTCCCGGTGCTGGGTCTGGCCCACCTTGTAGTCGTGCACCTCGGCATCGAACTGCCAGATCACGTTCCCGGTGGCATCATCCACCCGGAGCACGCGGCGCTTGTCCGTTTCGCCGCACCCCGCGGTACCCTGGATCAACAGGTGGCCGTCGAGATGGAATTGCGCCCGCCTGAGGTCCAGCGAGCCCGTGGTGTTGCAGTCGAGCGACCAGACCGTCTGACCCGTCCGCGAGTCCAGGACGGTCAAGGGGCCGTTGCCCAGGTAGAGACGATTCCGCTCGGTGTCGGTGGTCACCCAACCGCCCGTAGCCTTGTCGCTCTCCTGCACCCGGACCTGCTGGCGCCAGGCAAAGGCGGGCTGAGACAGGTCGTACGCGTTGATGCGCGCGTCCACCTTCCCGCCCCCGCTATAGGCGACCACGTAGGCCATCCGGTCCCCCACGAAGTAAAAGCGGCGCGCGTCGGGATCGGCCAACGGCAGGGTGGTTTCCGTGACGCGCTGCGCCGCGGCCGTCGTGGCGGCCAGGCCGGCGAACGTGAGCGCGAGCCACAACGATCTCTGGGTCATGGAGCGGCCTCCTGTGAAAGCCCGCAGTTGGTTTCGGGTCACGCTCGGGCGCTGGTCAGCTGGTCGCTCGCGGCGGGGACCGGAACACCCGGTCGAGGTCCAGCGTGCCGTAGTAGGTCCACGTCTTCGTCAGCGCGTCCACGCCCACTCCTACGGGCCACGCGGGGCCGAGGAAGGCGTTCCCCCACACCCACAACCATCTCCACTTGGCTTTGACCGTGACGCTCGCCTCCCGGTCCCCCTGCACGACGCGGAGCGTGTGCGGGCGGTCGGTACTGAGCCGGATGGAGGGAATCACGATGCATGCTTCGCCCAGCAAGCGACCGTCGCTCCGCGGGTTGGCGACGTCGAGCCGTGCCCGCTCGTCGAGAGAGAGCAGATACCAGGCGTGGCAGGCCTCTCGCCGTTCTTCGGTCATGTCCTGCTTGAGGTTTTCGTCGCGGATCGTGATCTCGTCGTTTCCTTCGAAGAAATACGTATCGAAGGTCCACGACTTGACGCCGATGGCGGCCGTGTGCACCACCTGGCCTGACGCGGGCTCGATCATCTGATCCACGTGGCCCGGGTTGAATACCGTCGCGCAGCCGCTCAGGAACAGAGCCGGCCCAGCCCCGGAGACGGCCGAGACCGAGCGGATCCACCTCTTCATGGTTCTCATCTGCATGGTTTCTCCCCCACGTGGAGACGCGGTTAGAGCTTGAGCACGTCGAGCAGCATGACGTTGAAGTCAATCGTCGCGCGTGCGTAGAATCCCTGTCCGGGGTGCGAGCCTGCCTCGAGCCGGCTGCTGATCGCGCTGCCGGTCCCGAAGTCGGTGGTCCACATTCCGCGGAAACCGAGCTTCCCCTGGCCGCTGCTGAACGCCGACGAGTCAGCGGACCCGATCAACAGGTCGGCCGCGAGCGTTCGGACCCACTTGAGACCGAGCGCCCCGCGCGGGTCGTTGGCCAGCTGGTTGAGCGCCACGCCCACGTAAGCCGCGCGCGACGTGCTCGAGAGCGAGGGAGCCGTGCCGGACTCGTAGATCCGGCTCACCGAGAGGCCGCCGCGGAGCGTCGTGTACCGGCGGAGCACGGTGCGGCCGACGAAGTACGTGGTGTAGACGGAGTCCTTGGTCTGGCGACCCGACACGAAGATGTCTCTCGTCTCCGCGACGAGTTGGTCTCTGAACCGGAACGCGCCCCCGATTTCGAAGGACGAACGGAGGGTGGCCCCACCGGCGTCGAGGGCACGGAACCCCGCAAGGTTGACGGCGAGGGGCACCCGGGGCAGCCAGTCCACGGCGCCCCCGAACGCGACGGTTCCCTTGCGCTGCGAACCCCGACTGAACACGTCGATCGTGAGGGCCGGTTTCAGCACGATGGTCGTGTTGGCCGCGGGCGAGAGCCGCATGGCCAGCTGCTCGTCCAGGGTCTGCGCCCACAGCGCGCGAGCGCCGAGCACCACAGCCACCGCGAGTACCACAAGTCGTCTCGACATGATCCCTCCGTTCACTCCCGTTCGACGTTGATGCTGCCGGCTGCCATCAGGGTGACTTCCACGACCACGCCACCCCTGATCTCGGCACTCAGCACCCACCCGGCACCCGTGAAGTCCCAGAACCGACCGTCCTGCCGCACCCGCGCGGGTGTTCCCCATTCCTTGTGCACCACGGTGTCCCTATCCCCGACCTTCACGCCGCGAACGGCGCCTGCGGCCCGACTGCTCACCACCACACCCTGAACCCCGGCCACATCCTCTTTCCAGATCACCGTCACCCCGCGCTTGGGGTAGTCCCAGAACCGCATGCCGAGCGACGCCGTTTCCCGCTCCGCCTTCCCGACCACGCCGCGCGCCTGTTCGACCGACATGCCGAGCCTGACGCCGGCGATCTCCGGGGCACGGACCTGCGCCGTGACCGCCACCGCCACCGCCAACACGCCCAGCGCCCCCTGCCTCCTCCTGTGGCCCCTGTGCGACAGGTCTCCCGTCATGGCGCCGCGTAAGCTGGTCGGGCGCAGTAACGGCGATGTGCCGGGGGCGTTACATTTGCCGTAACGCCGACGCCGGCCCTGGCCCCTCAGGGCCTCCATGATCCGTTTCAGGGTGCTGGGACTCCCGGACCTCCGGGGTGAAGACGCGACCGAGGTGCGCGCCGTGCTCACTCAGCCGCGCCTGCTCGGGCTGTTCGCCTACCTGGCACTCGCCCGTCCGCGCGGATTTCACCGTCGGGACTCTCTGGTGGCCATGTTCTGGCCGGAGCTTCCCGCCGAAGGCGCCCGGAACGCACTGCGCCAGACCGTGCATCGCCTGCGGTCGGCACTCGGCGAGGGCGTGGTGGTCAATCGCGGGACGGAAGAACTGGGTCTCGAACCGAGCCGAGCCTGGTGTGACGCCGCGGCGTTCGAGAGCACCCTGGACGCAGGCGACCCTCTCGGCGGGCTCGAGCTGTACCGCGGCGATCTGCTCCCAGGTTTCTTCCTGTCGGACGCCCCCGACTTCGAGCGCTGGCTGGACGAGGAGCGCGCTCGACTTCGCCATCGCGCGGCGACCGCGGCCTGGGACCTGGCGGACCGGGCGGCAACGAGTGGCAACGCGACCACGACTGCGCACTGGGCTCGCTGGGCGGCGGCGTTGACACCGGAGGACGAAGAGGGCCTCCGCCGCCAATTGAAGCTGCTCCTTCGCGTCGGAGATCGCGCGGGCGCTGAGCGCGCCTACCACGCGTTCGCCAAACGGCTCGCGGAGGACTTCCAGGCTGAACCGGCACCGGAGACCCGCGCCCTGCTGGCCTCGACGCGCCGAGCGAGTCCACCGAAAGTGGCCCCCACTGAAGGCGCCCGATCAGAGGCACTGGCGCCGGATACCCTGGCGCGTCCCGCGGAGACAACGGACACGCGAGACAGGCGCTCTCGACCCCGCTGGCTCGCCCCCTCTCTCGCCGTCACCCTCGTCGCCGTCGCGCTGGGATTTGGCTGGTTGGGGGCGAGGGCCCGTCCGCCGGGCGGAACCGAGCAGGCGCTCGCGGTGTTCCCCTTTTCCGTGCGCGGGAGCGCGACGCTCGACTACCTGCGCGAGGGCATGGTGGATCTGCTGAGCGCCAAGCTCGAAGGCACGACGGGTGTTCGGAGCATCGACCCGCGCGCCGCCGTTGCCGCCGCGCGCGGGAGCGCCGGACAACTCGAGCCCCGGCGCGCCGCGGCGGTGGCGAACCGCCTGGGAGCTCGCTGGCTAGTGGTGGGCGACATCGTGGAGATCGCGGGCCGCGTGACGATGAGCGCCGCACTCTACACCGTGGCTGACCCGACCAGACCCGTCATGACGCGGAGCGTCGAAGGCGAGACCACGCGGCTGGCTGAGCTGGTGGACGACCTGGCCGGGCAGCTGCTCGCGGGGCAGATCAGGAGCCGTGACACTGAGCTGACCCGCATCGCCTCGCTCACCACCCATTCGCTGCCTGCCCTGAAGGCCTACCTCGCCGGCGAGCAGGCGCTCAGGGCCGGCCGAGATGCCGAGGCCGACGCGCTGTTCCAAGAAGCGGTGGACCTGGACAGCACCTTTGCGCTCGCGCGATACCGGCTAGCGGTGATCACCGTCTGGGTACCGCGCGGGGACCCGGTGAGCCTGGCGGACGAAGCGGCCCGGCGCGCGGACCGGCTCACGCCGCTGACTCGAGATCTCCTCGTCGCCTATCGCGCGTACCGCCAGGGAGATGCCGATCTCGCCGAGCGCTTGTACCGGACCGTCGCGGCCACGCATCCGGACAACGTCGAGGCCTGGACGATGTTGGGGGAGACGTGGTTCCATTACAACCCGTACCGCGGGCGTCACCAGTCGGAATCCGAGCAGGCGTTCCGGCGAGCCCTCGCCCTCGACTCGATCAACCCCCACGCCCTCATCCACCTGGCCCGCATGGCCGCGTTCGACGGCCGGCGCACCACGCTGGATTCCGTGGTCAGTCACTTCCTGACGCTCTATCCCGACGCCGAACGCGGCCTGGAATTGCGCGCGCTGCGGGCCTTCGCGACGCGGGACTCCCTGGAAAGCGCCCGGGTGGTCTCGCAGGCACTGGCACAAACCGACGCTATCCTGAATTCGGTGTGGGAGGCGGCGGTGCTATGGACCCAGAACTGGACCGCTGCCTCGCAGCTCGCGCGTGTCAGCATGAGGGGCCGCGACGCCGTTTGGCTCCAACACTGGGGACGCTGGGTGACGGAGCTGCCCCTGGCAAGCGGGCGATTCGGCCAAGCGGGAACTGCCGTGACACCACCGTTCGCGGTGGATCAAGAGTGGCTGCTGGAAACCCGTGCGCTTGCTGCGGCCGAGCCGTTCTTCGGACTGCCCCCCGCAGAGGTGGCGGCCATGCGAGCAGCCATCGAGCGCGATCGCCGTTACGCCGTGCAGCCCTACATGTACGGGGAGCCGAGCGACGTGATGGCGATGGCCTTCCGCACGTACCTCCTCGGATTGCTCAGCGCGCGGTTGGGTGACACGACGGGCGCGCGGAACCGGCTGCGTGACCTCTCGCTCCGCGGTGACACGCTCTTGGAGCGGGTGGGACGCAACCTGGCCGATGGCTTGAGCGCAGAAATCAGCCGAACCACCGGGCACGCAGCCCGGGCGCTCGCGACGGTCGAACGGATCCCCAAGGGCCGGCTTGGGGCTGGTCGCCTGCTGGCACATTGGAGCACGCGCGAGCGGTTCCTGCTGGCCGAGTTGCTGGTGGCCCTGGGTCGCGAAGAAGAGGCGCTGCCCTGGTACGCCTCGTTCAGGAGCTATTACGACGGGCTGTACATGGCGCCGGCCCACTTCCGCCAGGGGGAGATCTACGAACGGCTGGGTAACGGCGAGCGCGCTCTCCACCACTACGGGCGGTTCATCACGCTGTGGCGGGACTGCGACGCCGAGTTCCGGCCGCTGCTCGAGAAGGCGCGGCAGGCTGTGGCGCGCCTCAGCGGAGCGAACTGAACGGCCGCGCCCACCGGCGCGGCCCGCTCAGCGGGCCCGCTCGGCGTACCCTCGCATCGCATCGTATCGCTTCACCTGCTCGGCCGTCAGCAGGCGGCGCACGGCGATGTGCGCCCGGAGATGGACGTAGCGCAGCTCTCCGCCAAGCCGCGCGATCTCCTCCACCCGCGCCCGCAGCGTCGCCTCATCAATCCGTCCCGCGGCGAACGCCCGGTCCAGCGCCCGCTCGCGCCCGATGATCCACTCGCCCAGCCGCCGCGCGTCCGCCTGCATCCCGTCTCGAATTCGCGTGAGCTCGGCCACCTGCTCGCTACTGAGCTCGAGCGCCGTGGCGAGATCCAGCGCGTGCCTGGGACCCGGGTAATGGTTCAGCTCGGCGGCCAACGCCAACCCCATCCCGTCACCCGCGAGGTACTGGGCCGTTTGCTCGGCCGACAACGCTTTGATCTCGCGCGATTCAAGGCCCGCGTAGGGCGACGCCTCGTGCTGGTGTTGCGCAAACAGGCGCCCGGCCCCATGCGCGCACATGACGATAGCCAGACCAATCACTCGTAACATCCGTCCTCCTTCCGGGTTCGGGGCCGTGGCGCCGGCGCGAGGGCCCTCACGCACCGTGGTTCAGTGGCGCAGACGCCGCAACCGCTGCCGCAACTCGGTCACGAGCGCCGTTTGCCCCGCGTTCTGTGCCAGACGCGCCGCCTGCCCGAGGTGAAGCACCGCCGCGGCCGTGTCCCCCTGCCCCAGCAACGCGTCGGCCAGCGCGACGTGGACATCCGTCGTCGGCTTGCTCAGCAATGCCTCACGGTACCGCTCCACCGCCTCGGCGTACCGCCCGCGCGCCGCGAGATCCAGCCCCTGCCGGTACGCCCACCGCGACATCCACTGGGCCCGATCCGCGAGATATTTCCAACGCACGTCGCGCTCGAGCGCCTCGGCGTCCTCCACCGTGCGCGGCAACACCTGGAACGCCAGATCCCCCATCTCGTCCACGGAACGCGGCCCGTATTGCACCCGGAGCGGCGGCCGATTGGGGTTGCGAGGATTGGCCGCCGCGTTGTCGTAGCGCCATCGCATGGTGAGCATGGAGCCGCGAGGTATGAACACCGCTTCAGCCAACCGATACTCGTCCTGCCAGTTGAAATCCCAATCCTTGATCCGAATGAGCCACCGCACCCGGCCGCCCGGCAGGCGCGCGTACCCCTCCAACTCCTTGCCCAGATAGTGCGCGTGCGGGTACACGCTCAGCACGTCAACGTCCACCGGCAACAGGTAGCCATCGGATACGGTATAGCCGGCGCTGCCGGCCGGGATATCAATCTCGCGCGCACTGAGCATGATGACGACCGGCGACGGGCGTCGCGGGGCGCTGGCGAAATGGAAGCCGATCTGCGGTGTGATCACGCGAGGGACCTGACGTGGCGGGAGGTGCACCTGGAGCACGACGTCCGTCCCGGGCTGGAGCGGCCACGCCAGGCTGTCGGCACCGGGCGCCGCAACCCGCCCGGGCGTCCACCCTACGAAGGATCCGGGGGGGTGGAACGCCGTCCGGTGCAGATCCATGCCGTCGAACCCGGGCTCGGGATCTTCGGCGTCGAGCCGGCGTGAGGTCTCGGTGGTGTCGAGCAACATCGTGGCGTGATGCACCACGTGCGCGTCGCCCGGCCGGAGTTCCACGGCCCTCACGTACCTGAGGTCCGCCACCGGGATGGGCGCCACCAGGTTCCGATAACGGTCCCGCGCTTCGGCCGGCGCGGTGAAGGGGGGCAGCGTCACCACGAGATCGGGCTGACCCAGCTGCC
>CAZVKD010000016.1:0-20147 GCA_964627675.1 uncultured Gemmatimonadaceae bacterium | reverse complement strand
CCGCCGTGGACGTCAGCGCCAGCGGCACCAGCATCACGAACGCCGTGAACCCCACCGTGATATAGGGTCGCTTGGCGACGTCCTCGAGCACGATCCCCGCGGTCAGACCCTCGCCGGAAAACGCCGCGCGGTCAAGCCAGTAGATGGTGAAGTGGAGCGTGGCGTAGAAAAACGCGAACAGTCCGAACATCCGGCGCACGTGGATCAGCGCGTTGAGCCGCAACAGACGCCGGAGCGGCGTGACGCTCAACGTGATGGCGAGAAAGGTGAGCGCCGTCAGGCCCGTGCGATGGGTGATCTCCTCGATCGGGTTGGCGCCCAGGTCGGAGCGCATCAGGTCCCACGCCAGATCCGCAAACGGCAGGAGCGACGCCGCGAACGCCGCGGGCTTGACGACGGATTGAATCCACCGGCCCTGGGTCACGGTAAGCCCCCGGCGACGTCGGACACCGAGCCGATCGGGCCGGCGGACCGCTGCGCGCCATCGCAAGCGATGGGAGACCGCCGCGCGCGCCCGTCCCGGGATCCGGACCCGGCGCCCCCGATCGCCCCCGATCGCCCCCGATCGCCCCCGTTCAGTACCACTTCCTCAGATCCATCCCCGCGTACAGACTCGCCACCTGCTCGCCATACCCGTTGAACGGCAGGGTGGGCCGCTTGAACAGTTCGCCCAACCGCCGCTCGCGCTTCTGACTCCAGCGCGGATGATCCACGTCGGGATTCACGTTGGCATAGAACCCGTACTCGTGCGGCGCGGCGATGTTCCACGTCGTGGGCGGCATCTCCCTCGTGAGTCGGATGCGCACGATGGACTTGATCCCCTTGAACCCGTACTTCCACGGCACCACCAGTCTCAGCGGCGCGCCGTTCTGGTTGGGAAGCGGCCTACCGTAAATGCCCGTCGCGAGAATGGCGAGCGGGTGCGTGGCCTCGTCGAGCCGCAACCCCTCGACGTACGGCCAGGGCAGCACGTCCCGCCGTTGCCCCGGCATCTGCGCCGGATCGTGCAGCGTGGTGAACGCCACGAACTTCGCCTGCGAGGTCGGCTCCACCCGCTTCAAGAGGTCCCCCAGCGGGAAGCCGTCCCACGGAATCACCATGGACCAGGCCTCGACGCACCGCATGCGGTAGACGCGTTCTTCCGAGGGATAGTCCCGGAGAATGTCGTCGAGGTCGAGGCGTCGCGGCCTGTGCACCTCGCCATCCACCACGACGGTCCACGGACGCGGCTTGAGGGTGTGCGCGTTCTTCGCGGGCTCCTCTTTCTGCGTCCCGAACTCGTAGAAATTGTTGTACGTCGTGATGTCCTCGTACGGCGTGAGCTTGTCGTCGAGGTTCTGGGGCCGCACCCACGCCTGACCCGTGGCCGGGCCGGCCAGCGCCGCCGCGCTCGCCCCCATGGCCGCCCGCATGAAGGCCCGCCGGCCCCAGTACAGGCTCTGGTCCGTGATTTCCCACGGCCGGATGTCGCTCGGTCTCTGGATCAGCATCTCCCGACTGTCCCTTCTATCTCATCGTCCGCCACGACGCCCGGCGCGGAGGGGAGGACGCTGAGGGTGGACAATCACGACCCTCCGACGCCCGCTCAAACGCGCGACGGGCAGGAGCAGTTCCCCGACGGGGGGATCGGGGCCCCACCTACAGCCTACGACGGAATGGCCAGCGTGACAACCGTCCCGCGGCCCTGAACGCTATCCACCGCGATGGTCCCGCCCCAGGACTCGGTGAGACGCCGACAGATCGCCAGGCCGAGCCCGGTCCCGCTGGTGGTGGTCGAGAACTGCGGCTCGAAGAGGCGCGGCAGATGTTCCGGGGCGACGCCCAACCCGTCGTCGCGCACCGTGACGAGCGCGCGCCCCCCCGCGACGTCCACCGCAAGCCCGATCGTAACGCGGCGCGCGCCCGCGTTCCGGGCGTTCTCGACCAGATTGACGAGCACTTCTTTGAACTCGTCGCGCCGGACGCGGGCGTGCACGGCGCCACCCGCAGCGACCTCCACGGTCGTATCGGCGCCCAGCGCGTAGAGCTGCGCCGTCTCGAGCGCCACCTCGCTCAGGTTCTCGACCGCCAGCGGCCCCGCTTCCGCCGGCGGCGCGCCGAACCGGGCGAACGCGCGCGCGATCGCGTCCAGCCGCTCGATCTCCGCGAGAATCTGGCGCGCCGTGCGCTCGAGCGTGACGCCGAAATCGCCGCGCCGGTCCCGGTAGGCACGCTCCAGGTGCTGCACCCCCAGCCGGATCGGCGTGAGAGGGTTCTTGATCTCGTGCGCGATCTGCCGCGCCAGCTCCCCCCAGGCCAGCACCCGCACCGCGTGCGCCAGGTCGGTCGTGTCGTCCAGCGCCACCACGCAGCCGACGTCGTCTCCCAGACTCGCGATCTGCGCGCGGATGCGCCGCTCGCCCACCACCAACTCCTGAGCCTCGTCACCCACGCCGCCCGCGAGGAAACTGGCCACCCGGTCCCACAACGGCGCCCACGCGGGGCCGGTGATCTCCCGCACACGCGATCCCTCACTGAGCGCCACACCGAGCAGCTCCGCCGCGCGCGGATTGGCGATGGTCACGGTAAGATCCCGATCCAGCGCCACGACGCCCGTCGCCACGCTGCGCAACACCGCCGCCGTGCGCTGTCGCGACGCTTCCAGCGCCGCCTGACTCGCCCGCACGTCGGCAGCCATGCGCTCGAGCCCCCGCACGACCGGGACGAATTCGAGCGGCACGCCGGTCGCCATCATGGGAAGCGTCCGCCCACCGCCCCGACCGAACGCCTCGACCGCGGTCCGCAGGACGTGCACCGGCCGTGCGAGGGCCCGAGCGGCCAGCGCCGCCAACGCCGCCGCGGCGGCGAAGCCTACCAGCGTCGCGAGCACCACGGCGAGTACCAGGTCCTCTTGCTCGCGTACCAACTCGGGCTCATCCAGCAACCGGGGCGCCGCGAGCACGAGTTCCCGATCCCCGACGGACCCGATGTCCCGATACGCCACCCGCGTCCGCCGGCCGCCGATCGCCACATCGGCCGTCGCCTCGAGATCGTCCTCGAACACCAGGTGGCGCACCACGTCGAACGGCAGGTACGGCTCGAGCAGCCCCAGCTCCTCGAGCACCGACATGCTGGTGTGGGCGAGGACCCCTCGATCGAACAGCACCAGGTCCGCGCCGAACCGCAGCGCCACGTCCCGCAGCCGCTCCCGCGCCTCCAGGTCGCCCACCGTGGCCAGCTCGCGCGCCGCGGGCGCCGCGTCGCGCAGGGTCTGACGCGTGAGCAGCCGCGCGGAGCGGCGAGCTTCGGCCTCGAGCCGAGCCACGCTCCAGGCCGCGAAACCCACCGTGGGCGCCACGAAGAAGACGGCCAGCATCAGCGCCAGACGGGCGCGATAGGATCGCGTGTGCAGGGCCGCTCGCACCCACCCGCCAAGCGACAGGCGACCCGCCAGCGTTTCCCCCCCCCACCACAAGAGCACCAGGAGCGCCACGTTGCCGGTCACCAGCAGCAAGCCGCGGATCACGTGCTGCGGAAAGTCCCGAAGCCCAACGATGAGGTACGCGCGCTGAAGCCTGCCCGGGAGCGCGAGCCCGCGCTCGCCCCGAATCACCCATCCGTCCCGCCGCCAAGCCGCACCTTCCACTGGCACTCGCGACGTGCCTTCGGCGAGGATCACCTCGTAGGGCGGGTTCCGAGGCCGCTCTCCGCGCAGGAAGCGCCCCACGCGCAACGGAACGAAGTACCGCGAAATGGGGCCGATGCCCACCGTGACCACGGCGCCAGACGGGTACGGAACGGACAGCACGTAGTGCGTTCCGGGAACGCGGGCCAGCGCTTCCACCGCCGGCTCGCCTCGGGCCTCGGCGCCGCGCGCGATCGCCTGGAGCAGAGGGGCGGGCAGGTCGAGCGACGCCAGGTCGAGCCGCGCGGTGAGGCGGCCCGTCGAATCCCACGCGGCCAGCACCGCCGGGTAGTCGTCGAGACTCAACGCCGAGCGGCTCCACAGGCGGTAGAGATCGGCGCCGGTGACGGGCGGCGGGACCGCGCGCGCCGCGCGACCCAGGCGCTCCAGCAACCCTGCCCCGATCGGATCGGCGGCCGTCCCCAGCCGGGCGGCGTCGCGCTCGGCCAGCGCCAGGCGCCCCCGGAGCGCGGCATCCCACGTGAACGCGGCAGCCATGGCGCCGGCCACGGCGCCCGCGGTGATCGCCGCCTGCACGGCGCGAACCGGTTGTACGGCCAGCACGGCCGCGCCGGCCCATAGCCCGAGGAACCACCACGCCCACCCTTCCCCCGGTTGCCACAGTACGAGCCCCACGCCCGCCAGCGCGATGGCGCCGCCGCCCGCGATCCAAGACCGCAGTCGCGCCCCCCGATCGGGCCAGGGACAGCCGAGCGCCGATGCCAGCAGCAACAGCGCGGCGGCCGCGCCCGCGAGGGCCACCTCCCAGCTCACCCACAACACGAACGACGTGCCTTCCAGGGGCGGTGTGACCCCGGCGCTCAATCGCCGCACCGCCATGGGCGTCGCGGCCGCCATGAGGCCGCCCAGCACGCGCCTCGCCGGCGCCCCGGATCCCAGGCGCGATCGAAGTCCAACCAGCGCCACCACGACGAGCGCCCCCGTGAGGACCAGCGAGCCAGCCGAGGCGGACGCCGGGCCCACCAGCGGTGAGTAGTACGACGCCGGCGAAAACAGTTCGCCGAGCGCTAACCGTTCGCCCGCCGGCGTGAACCCCAGGAGAGCCGCCAGACCGGCGAGCCCCGCGTACTTCTCCAATGGACGCCCGACCATCACGACGGCGATGAACAACGCGGCCGCGAGCACCGACACGCGCCGTCCGCCCGAGCCGAGCAGCCGGAGTTTCTGCGCGCCTTGCGTGGGCGGGACGATGCGCACGCTGAACAGCGTATCCGCGACCCCGGTCGGGGGCCGACACTCCGGCAGGCAGTAGTCGAAGACGTCCCGGACTTCCGCTGGAGCGCCGCCCGGGGGGAAGAACTCCAGCCCCGTGCTGGTGCGACGCGCGAACCGGGCCGCGACACTGCCCCCCAGGTCCGGGACCACACTGTCGGCGGCGAGCAGCACCTGCGCTACGCCAACCCACTGTCCCTCCTGGCGTCGCGCGACCAGGACGGCGTAGTATCCAGCGATGGAAGCCACAAGCCCGTCACCGCGGGATGACGCGCGCAATCGGTGGCGCCCGGCCCACGCCGCCGGCCGGCCGTCGGCGTCGAACACGGTGACGCCGTGTTCTGGCGCGCCGGGACGCAGGGCGGCGCGGAGCGCGTCGAACCGCGTCTCCGGCGTCAGTGGACCGGCGGCCACCGCGGCCAGCGACAACTGGCGACCGAGTTCGACCGCATCTCCCAGCGTCCGGTCGAGCCGGCGTCGCCCCTCCTCAACCAGCTGCTCGCGTACCGACGGCCAGGCGGTCTCCACCCGTCGTACGGTGATGGCGGTGTGCAGCGCCGCCAGGGCACCCAGGACGGCGAGCGCCGCCGGCACCGCCAGCAGGTTCCTGCGGCCGGCGAACGCCGCGGCAAGCCCGGCCACGAGGGCCGCGACGCCAAAGCCCAGACCCGGCTCGACCAGCCACGCGCCCAGGGCGGCGCCCGCGACCAGCGCGGCGTGCGTATGAGGGATCCTCACCGGAGCCAGGGACCCCTGCGACTCCGATCCCTCAGACCGGGGGAGGTGGAGCAACACCTCCGCCGCGACGCCCGTTTGATCGTCGCCGTGGGCACCACCGAGCAACATGGTCCCCACCTCCCACTCGGCTGCGATACCATCATCGTGGATCGTCTGGCCGATGATCTTTCCGCCGAGTTCCAGGTACTGCGGGCTCCCACGCTCGAGTTCGGCGTCAATGCCCGCACCGCCACGCCGTACCCCGGGAGCGCCGGCGTTCGCCGCAAGACGCTGCACCGCATGTTGAACGACCTGGTCGGCGCCTGGGAGGCCGGCGGCGTGCGCCAGTTCATCATTCTGACCGCACACGGGCAGGACCCCCACCAGGAAGCGTTGAGCACCCTGCGGACGCGGCACGCCATCGTGCGTACCGTGGATATCTTCGCTGGAGAGGAACGGCCGGTGCATGGGGGAGAGATTGACACGTCGCTTCTCCTGTACATTGACGCCGACCTGGTGGACATGACCCGGGCCCGGGATTTCGATGCCACTCCGCGTGCGGTGAGGCGGTACTTCCGCGGCTTGTCGCGCGCGATCCCGGCCGATAGCTCCGGCTCGCTGGGCCGGCCCACCATGGCCACCCGAGAGCGGGGCGCCGAATTGTATCGCACGCTGTACGACCGCATCGCCACCCGCGTGTTTGGGCGGGCAGCCCTCGCCCCGGCCGGCGCCTGATGCGGATATCGGTCATTCGGTCCCCGCGCGCAAGCTGTCGGCGCCAGCTCGCCGCCGTCTTGTGGGTCCTCGGGCTGGCCGCCGGCAGACCCCTCCAAGCGCAGGTGGTGGATGCCGGGACGCTGTTCATATCGAGCGGCAACGAGATTGTCGGACGGGAGGAGTTCACGGTCCGACGCGGACAGAGAGCCGGGCCGGGGTTTACCATCACCACAACGGCTTGGTACCCGCCCACCCGCGCCCAACGAACGGTGTCGGTGGAACTGGAGCTGGGACCTGATAGCCTGCCTGCCGCGTTTCAATTCCAGATTTCAGGCGCCGACCCCTTCCGCCTCTTCGGCATTCTCGGCACGCGGCGCGTGACGGTGCGCCTCGTGCGGCCGGGGCGCGAGGCGGCAAGGGAGCTGCCGGGTGCCGCCCGTCACGTCGTGACCGACGATTCGGTTTTCGCACTTCAAGCCCTGTTGCCGCGAACCGGGGGGCCCGACTTCACGGCGTTCACCCCGCGTCAAGACCGCCGCGCGGCAGCGCAAGTCACCGGGGGGGCCGAGGAGCGGACGCCGGTGGCCGGCGTCTGGCGAACGCTGCAGCGGGTCACCCTCCGGCTCAACGGGCGCGAGCGGCACCTGTGGTACGATCCGGCGGGCCGCCTGATGAAGGTCGAGGACTCGACCCTCGGCTTGGTGGCGGAGCGGACGGACACACGCCCGTAGCGCGTAAGTTCGTACCAGGCAGCGCTTTTTCCGATTCGATCATGGCTGTTCTCGGGCTACTTTTCGTACCGGCCGGCGAGAACGTCCCGCGGTGAAACCCCGAACGGCCCAGGGCCGTACGGCTCGCTGGACGACGACGCCCATCCACTCACGTTGCATGAGGACCAGATGCCCAGCACTTGGCGTTTCTTGACCCTTCGCTTCACTCTCCTCGCCGTACCGCTCGCCGCTCAGGAGCGGCCCCTTCCAGCCGTGCCGCAGTCCCTCGGTTTGGAGGAGGCGGTCGAACTGGCCTCCCGGTACAGCCCGGCCATCCGGCAAACGGAGAACGACCGAGGGCCGGCAGCCTGGAGCGTGCGCAACGCGTACGCGAGCTTCCTGCCGCAATTGACCGCGACCGGCGGCCTCGACTACCGGGGAGCCGGCTCTCAGGCGTTCCTGACGCAGGAGTTCGTCCAGCAGTCCTCCACCATCGGCTCGAGCTACCGACTGAGCCTCTCCATGCAGCTCTCCGGCCAGACGCTTTCTCAGCCTGGACTTGCCAGAGCTCGGCTCGATGCCACGGACGCCTCCATCACCGGAGCACGCCTCAGTCTGCGCTCGCTGATCGTGGGGCAGTATCTCACGGTGCTGCAAGCGCAGGAGCGCGTGAGCCTGGCCGAGGTCCAACTGAGGCGCAGCGAAGAGTTCCTCCGCCTTGCCAGGGCCCGGTTCGACGTGGGACAGACCACCGTGCTCGACGTGCGCCAGGCCGAAGCGGCGCGCGGACGGTCGGAGGTGGCGTTGCTTCAGGCCCAACAGTCCGTGACCGTGGAGAAGCTCCGGCTGTTCCAGCAGATGGGGGTGACGGCGCCGGACGATCCGTCGCTCGTCACGCTGTCGGACACCTTCCCGATCGTCGAGCCCCGGTGGACCCTGGCAGACCTCCTCAGCAGCGCAGACGTCCAGAACCCTGATTTGAATGCCCTGCGGGCGCAGGAGACGGCGGCCAGGTGGGGCGAGCGTGCCGCGAAATCGGCATGGCTGCCCACGCTGTCGTTCGCCGCCGGGTGGTCCGGATTCACCCAGCAGTTCACCGACGCCGATCCGCTGATCGCGAGCGCCCGGGCGGCGGCCCAGGATCAGATAGACCAGTGCGAGTACATCAACGCGAACTGGATCAACGCCGGTCGCCCGCTGATCCCCTGCAACGTGGTGTACGGATTCACCCCGGATCAGGAATCCGTCATTCGAGCGCAGAACAACGTGTTCCCGTTCGATTTCCGAACGCAGCCGTTCTTCGCGAGCCTCAGCGTGTCGCTGCCCATCTTCACGCAATTCGGCCGCCCGCTCGAGGTGTCGCAGGCGGCGGCCCGGGCCGATGACGCACGCGAGGCCGTGCGGGCCCGCGGCCTTCAGGTGCGGACCGAGGTGAGCCAGGCGTATTACGGGTTGACCACGGCGCATCGCACCATTCAGGTCCAGCAGGCCAACCGCGCCGCGGCGCAGGAAGCGCTCCGACTGCAGACTGAGCGCTACCGGGTGGGCTCGGGCACGTTCTTCGATCTGTTGGACGCGCAGGTCACGGCCCAGCAGGCGGAGGCGGACTACATTTCGGCGGTTTACGACTATCACCGGGCGATGGCCTCGCTCGAAGCGGCCGTCGGCCGTTCCCTGCGGTAGGAGCGCGCATGTCTCGACGCAACAAGTTCTTGCTGACCGGTGGGGTGCTGGCCGTGCTCGTGGGCGCGGTGGTGGTGGGGACGGCGGCGCGCGGGGACCGCGGGGTCGAAGTGCGACTCGAAGCCGTCGCGAACCGCTCGCTCGTCGCCACCGTCACGGCCAGCGGTCGGATCACGCCCAAGCGGGCCGTAGACATCAGCGCCGACATCACCGGCCGGATCGTGAGCCTGCCGGTGGAGGAGGGTGATCGCGTGCGCAAGGGCGACCTGTTGGTTCGGATCGATCCCTCGCAGTACGAAGCCGCGGTAGCCCGGGCGCAGGCGTTCCTGTCCTCGGCCGAGGCGTCCGCCTTGCAGGCTCGCGCCAACCGGGACCAGGCCAGACGAGCGCTGGACCGCGCGGAGGCGTTGCGGCAAACCGATCCCAACCTCGTGTCGGACGAGCAATTGGAGCAGGCACAGACCGCCTTCGAGGTGGCTGAGGCCTTGGCCGTGTCTGCGGAGCACCAGGTGGAGCAGGCCCGCGCCGGTCTGCGCGAGGCGCGGGACCAACTGGCCAAGACCGTCTTGCGATCGCCCATTGACGGACAGGTGACGCGCGTGGCGGTCGAGGAGGGCGAGGTCGCCGTGCCCGGCACGTTCTCTCGCGAAACCGGCCTCCTGGTCACCGTGAGCGACCTTTCGGTGATTCTGGTCAAGGTGCAGGTGGACGAGACGGACGTGGTCCGCCTTCACCTGGGCGATTCCGCCGAGGTGACGATTGACGCGTTTCCCGACACCACGTTCTCGGGCCGCGTCACCAAGATCTCGCAAAGCGCCATCCTCGCCGCGTCGGCTGCCGCGGCCCAGGCCACGGGCGATCGGGCCGTGGACTACGACGTGGAGATTACGCTGGACAACCCGCCGCCCGACATCCGGCCGGACCTGTCGGCCACGGCAAAGGTCGTCACCGCCACGCGGGACAGCGTGTTGTCCATCCCGATCATCGCGCTCACGGTTCGCGAGCACACCCCGATCTCGACCGAAACCCTGCCCCAGGACACGACCAAGAAGCGCGAGACCGAGGGCGTGTTCGTGGTGGACGGCGGGAAGGCCCAGTTCCGGCCGGTCAAGGTGGGGATCGCCGGCGAGGAGTATTTCGAAGTGCTCGACGGGCTCAGGCTGGGCGATACCATCGTGGCCGGGCCATATCAAACGATCCGAGACCTCAAGGACAGCTCCCGCGTGCGGCCCCTGCGCGTGCCGGCGCCGGAACGGGGGCGCCCATGACCGGTACGTCAATCATTCGAGTCCGCGGCCTGACGCGGGACTATTCCTTGGGGAGCGAAACCATCCGGGCGCTGCGCGGGGTGAACCTCACCATCGCGCGCAACGAGTACGTGGCCATCATGGGGCCCTCGGGCTCGGGCAAGTCCACCCTGATGAACCTGCTGGGCTGCCTCGATACGCCCACGGCCGGCGAGTACTGGCTGAACGGCGTCGAGGTCTCACGCATGAACGACGACCAGCTGGCGCGCGTGCGGAATCGCGAGATCGGGTTTGTGTTCCAGACGTTCAATCTGCTGCCGCGCGCCTCGGCGCTGCACAACGTGGAGCTGCCGCTGATCTACGCCGGCGTGGGCCGGGCCGAGCGGCGGCGCCAGGCCAGTCAGGCCCTGGCCCGCGTGGGATTGCAGGATCGCATGCACCACCGGCCCAATGAGCTCTCCGGTGGGCAGCGGCAGCGCGTGGCCATCGCGCGCGCGCTGGTGAACGAGCCCAGCATCCTCCTGGCGGACGAGCCAACGGGAAACCTGGATTCCACCACGTCGTCCGAGATCATGGACGTGTTCGCCCAGCTGCACGCGCAGGGGCAGACCGTCATCGTCGTCACCCATGAAACCGACATCGCCGAGCGGGCCCATCGGGTGGTGACGTTGCGGGACGGTGTCGTGCACTCCGATCAACTGCGCGTCGCGGCCTGATCCGTGCCCTTCAACGAAGCGATCCGGCTGGCGATCCGCACGCTGTGGTCGCAGAAGATGAAGAGCGGCTTTTCCCTGGTGGGCGTCTTCATCGGCGTCACCTTTCTCATCGCGGTCGTGTCCATCGTGGAGGGCATGAACCGCTACATGACGGACCGGTTCGCGGGGACGTTTTTCGGCGTCAACACGTTTCATCTGCGGCGCTTTCCCGAGTTCACCGACGATGTGCCCGCGGAGACCTGGCGGCAGTGGCGCCGGCGCCCGCGGATCACCGAGGACGACGCCGAGGCCGTCACGGCCGGGCTGACCGTGCCCGTCACGATCGCCTGGCAGTCCACCGCGCGGGCCACGGTGCAATACCGCGGGCGGCTCGCGAGGGACATCGAGATCACCGGAGCCACGGCCACGTACTTCGAGATCAAGAACTACCGGATCGAGCGGGGCAGATCGTTCACCGCCCAGGAGGTACGGGCCGGTGCGACCGTCATCGTGCTGGGAAACGAACTGGCCAGCCGCCTGTTCGACAATTTGGACCCCATCGGTCGCGAGGTCAGGATCCGTGACATCCTGTATCGCGTGATCGGCGTGGTGGAACCGCAGGGGAACCTGTTCGGCATCTCGCTCGACAAGTTTGCGGTGGCGCCGTCCACCTCACCGGTGAAAAAGTTCACCAACCCCCCGGGGCTGGTGGACGCCGTCTTGATACGCGCGGCCACGGTCCCCGAGATGCGCCTCGGCATGGAGCAGACCGAGGCCATCATGCGTTCGCGGCGCGGCCTGCGGCCCAACCAGGACAACAATTTCGCGCTCGAGACCTCCGAGGGCATTCTCGACGTCTGGGGCAAGATCAACCGTATTCTGCTCGCCGCGCTGCCGGGACTGGTGTCCATTTCGCTCGTGGTGGGCGGCATCGTGATCATGAACATCATGCTGATGGCCGTGGCGGAGCGCACCCGGGAGATCGGCATTCGAAAGGCGCTGGGCGCGCGGCGCCGCGACATCATGCGGCAGTTTCTGGTGGAGTCCGCCACGCTCGCCGTCGCCGGTGCGCTGATCGGGATCGCGACCGGGATCCTCCTGGCCCAAACCGTGGCCTCCACGACCCCCCTGCCGGCCAGTGTCGCCCCCTGGTCCATCCTGGTAGGCGTCCTGCTGGGCGCCGGGGTGGGAATCGCCGCCGGCCTGTATCCCGCCAGCCGCGCCGCCCGGCTCGATCCGGTCGAAGCCATGAGGCACGAGTAGCCCATGTTCGGGCTGTTCGAGGGCGTGGGCATCGCGCTGGACTCGCTGCGCAGCAACAAACTGCGCGCCGCGCTCACCATCCTCGGTATCGCGATCGGCGTGATGGTGGTGATGGTCATCGCCGCGATGGTGAGCGGAATCAACCGCGGCGTGGCCGACATTTTCGAGCAGGCGGGTCCCCGGACCTTCTACGTGTTCCGATTCTTCCAGGGTGGGGTGCACGTGTCGGACGGCTCCGACGAGATGAGCCCGTGGCGCCGCAACCCGCCCCTCACCGTGGAGGAAGCGGACCGGCTCGCGGCGTTGCCCTCCATCAGCCTCGTGGTCCTGGACGAGGGCTCGGGCACGTCCGTCGAGGTGGGCACGCGAGAACTGGCCTCGGTGGGCGTCCGGGGCGTAGGCGTGGACTGGCTCCGCGTGTCCGGCGGAGACGTCTTCCCCGGCCGGTCGTTCACGCAAATGGAATACGCGGCGCAAGCGCGCGTGGTGATCCCCAACCAGAAGCTCGCCGAGGAGATGTTCGGCACCCTCGATCCGATCGGGCGCCGCATCAAGCTCGCGGGCGTCCCCTACGAGGTGATCGGGGTCTACACGCCTCCGCCCGATCTGTTCGGCGAGGGGAACCGGCCGCGCGCCGTGATACCGCACACCACGTTCGACAAGTACGTGCCCCACTTCCGCGGCTGGATGAACTTCCTCGTCTCGCCGGCGCCGGGCGTGACCGTGAGCCACGCCATAGACGACGTCACGGCGCAGCTCCGCAGCGTGCGCGGCCTGCGGCCGGGCCAGGAGAACAACTTCACGGTGGTCACGCAGGACAAGCTGCTCGAGACCTGGGACAGCGTCACCGGCGTGTTCTTCCTGGTGATGATCGCGCTGTCCAGCGTGGGCCTCCTGGTGGGCGGCGTGGGCGTCATCGCGATCATGATGATCTCGGTCACGGAGCGCACCCGGGAGATCGGCGTGCGCAAGGCGCTCGGAGCCCGGCGGCGCGAGATCCTCTGGCAGTTCCTGGTGGAAGCCGCAACGCTGACCGTCGTGGGGGGGCTGGTTGGAATGGTGGTGGGTGGTCTGGTCGCGTTCGTGGTGAACAACGCCTCGCCCATCCCCGCCGTGGTGCCGCTCTGGTCCGTGATCGTGGCCATTCTCGCTTCCATTCTCACGGGCGTGGGATTCGGCATGTACCCCGCGGCACGGGCGGCGAAACTGGACCCGGTGGAGGCGCTGAGATACGAATGAACGCTCCGCAGCGGCCGGCGAACCAGACCCCCGCGCGGTGAATCCCGGCCGGCCTGCCGCCGGCCGCTATCGTGGGCCATCGCCGCCAGTCGCCGGCATCTTCTCCCCCACCGGCACCTCGAACCGCAGCGTATTCTCGGGCGGCGCGAGCGGACACACCCACCGATCGCCGTACGCACACGACGGATTGTAGGCGTAGTTGAAATCGAGCACGATCTCGGCGTTGCCGAGACCGAGGTTGGCGCCCTTCGCAGTGTCAATGAGATAGCGCCCGGCGTGGTAGGTCTCCCGGCCGCACGTGCCGTCCCGAAACGGCAGGAACAGCCCGCCGCCGTACCCCTCGACCCAGTACAGGTGCAGCGACGCGTCGCCGGCGGGGCAGCGGAACCGCACCACCGCCACCCGGGTGAACTCGACGACCCCACCGCCCGGGAGCGCGACGGCGTGCCCTCGCCGTGAGATGTCTCCGTTGACCAGGCCACGCACCCGCCAAGCCGGATCGTAGGGGTAATACCGCAAACCGGGAAACGTCGCGCGCCGAGGGGGCGGGAGGGGGGAGTCCGGATGATGGCGAAAGAGGTCATCCCGAGCCTGCCGGAACCGCGCGCAGGCGGCGGCCCCCTCGCCCGGCGGAGCGGATCGAACAGCGGCGTAGAGATCGTTCACCTGCTGCCGCCACAGGGCGAGCGTGAGCGGGTCGTCTGGAGTGGACACCGGGTAAATGGTGGCATGGGAGTGAGCGTACCGCCACCCTCTGCAAGACGCGGACGAGCGGGGCGATTCGGAGACGATGACCGGCGATGGGAGAACGGCGATGGCCAGCGCGGGCTCATCGCTCGGTTTTGCTCCGCCCGTCGCGCCCCGTCCCTGGTTGCTAGCTTTCCTCGCGGCCATGCCCTTCGGTGAAGGTCTTCGCCTCGCCCTCCAGGTGATCGCGGCGCACAAGCTGCGGTCGTTCTTCACCCTGCTCGGCATCATCGTTTCCGTGGCGTTTCTCGTCGCGGTCGTCGCTGTCATTCAAGGCATGAACGCCTATGTCCGTGAGAACCTGGCCGGGGCGATCGTGGGGAGAAACGCGTTTCAGATCCGCCGTACCCCCATTACCGTGGGTTTTTTCGACGACGAGGAGTGGAAACGTCTCCAGCGCCGCCCGATCGTTGCGCCGGAAGACGTGCCGTTCGTGGAACGCGCACTACCCGACGCCGAGGCGATCGCTCTTCAGTCCGGCTGGCCCACACCCATCGGGGACGTCACCTGGCGGAACCGGACTGTGGCCGACGTACAGGTGTACGGGGTCACCGCGCCGTTCATGGTGGTGCAAGATTACACCATCGCGGCCGGCGAGCCGCTCACCGATGTGGACGTGCGGGAGCGGCGACGGATGGCGGTGCTGGGCTACGACGTCGCCAGTAAGCTGTTCAACGACGTCGCGCTCGGCGTGGGTCGCCAGGTCCGGATTCACGGCCACCAGTTCGTGGTGAAGGGCGTGGTGGCCCGGAAAGGGAACGTGTTGGGGCAATCGCTCGACGGCTTCGTGATGCTTCCCTACACCACCTTCGAGACGATGTACGGCCGCCGCCTGACCACCGTGATCTCCGTGAAGATGCCAGAAGCGTACCTGGTGGCCGACGGCATGGCGCGCGCCGAGGAGGCCATGCGCATCGCGCATCGCTTGCGCCCGGGCGAAGACAACGACTTCACGGTGGACACGGCGGAAGGGTTGATCTCGTTCTGGCAGAGCCTGACGCGCGTGCTGTTCACGGTGGTTCCCGTGGTGGTGGGGATCGGCGTCGTCGTGGGCGGGATCGTGATCATGAACATCATGCTGATGAGCGTGAACGAGCGGACGCGGGAGATCGGCATTCGCAAGTCGCTGGGGGCGCGGCGCCGCGACATCATGCGTCAGTTCCTGGCGGAGTCGGTCACGCTGGCGCTGGCGGGCGGCCTGCTCGGGCTCACGACCGGCTGGATGATCGCCGTTGTAGTGGACGTGGCGTCCCCGCTCCCGGCTCGGGTCACCTGGTGGGCCGTGGCGGTCGCGCTCGGGCTGGGCGCCACCGTCGGCGTTTTGTTCGGAGTGTACCCCGCGTCACGCGCGGCGCGCCTGGATCCCGTGGCGGCGCTGCGGCAGGAATGACGATGCGCCCGGCCCCGCCGTCGCCCGCCCGCCAGCGGTTCAGTGCCCGGCTGGAATCCGGGGCGCTCACCGCCCGCGAAGGCGTCGCCATCGCGCTCGGCACGATCCGTGAAAACAAGCTGCGCTCCCTGCTCACCATCCTGGGCGTGGTGATCGGGGTCGCCACGGTGATGGGCATGGCGTCCATCGTGCAAGGTATCCGGCAGCAGATCGTCACCACGCTCGAGGTCGTGGGTCCCACCACGTTCCGTATTCTGCGGTTCTTCTCGCAGACCCCGCTCAACCCGGACCAGTTGCCCCGTGAGGTGCGCATCCGCCCCGTGTTGCAGGCCGCCGAAGCGGAGGCCATCGCGGCGCTCCCGGAGATTCACTATGCCGCCATCTGGATGCAGGTATTCGAGCGGGTGGAACACGGCCCGGTGCGGACGCAGCTCGTGAACGTATTCGGGGCAGACGAGCGGTTCATGGAGATCTTGGGGGGCGGCATCGTTGCGGGACGCACGTTCACCGCCACCGAGGCGAGGGCTGCGGCCCCGGTGGTGCTGCTCGAGCGGCGGGCCGCGGAACGACTCTTCGGTGAGCTGAACCCGATCGGCCAGACGGTGCGCGTGGGGGGCCGGCCGCTCCGGGTCGTGGGGATCTGGGCCAAGCCGGAGAACATCTTCGAAGCACCGGGCACGCCGGAGATCGCGGCCGTTGCGCCATTCGAAACGGCGCGCCGCGCCTTGCGGTACGACGAAACCAACGCCCTGATCATCCTCGCCAAGCCTCGCGAGGACGTCCCGCTCTCCCGGGCCATGGATGCAGCCACGCTGCAGCTGCGCCGCATGCGCGGGCTCCGGACCCAGGACCCCAACACGTTCGACATGATCACGTCCGAGCAGATTCTCGGTATCTTCGACCGACTCACCGGGGCGTTTTTTCTGGTGATGATCGTGCTCTCGAGCGTGGCTCTGATGGTCGGCGGGATCGGCGTGATGGCGATCATGATGGTCTCGGTCACGAGCCGCACGCGCGAGATCGGCGTGCGCAAGGCCCTGGGCGCCACGCGCCGCGACGTGCTGTGGCAGTTCCTCGTCGAAGCGGCGACGCTCACCGGCCTCGGCGGCATCATCGGAATCGCGGCGGGGCTCGCCCTGGGGCAGGGGCTGAAGCAGCTCCTGGGATTCGAGTCCGGCGTTCCGGTGTGGAGCGCCGTGGTGGCCACCCTTGTGTCGGTGGGAATCGGGCTTGCGTTTGGACTCTTGCCCGCCAACCGGGCGGCGAGACTGGATCCGGTGGAGGCGCTGCGCTATGAGTAAGCGGCGAGCGGAGGCGATCGCAGCCGATCGGAGACAATTGCGGCACGGCAACCATCCCACGGCGCGGGCGCCGGTCCTATCCCATCCCCCCCGATCATCCTCCACCGTCCCCGCGACGCCAGTCGAGGTCGCTCCCTGATGGCGCCGGTGGATCTTCTCGCCATCGCCGCCCATCCCGACGACGTCGAGCTGACCTGCGCCGGGACGCTCATCAAGATGCAGCGGCTCGGGTATCGGACGGGGATCGTGGACCTCACCAACGGCGAGATGGGGACCCGAGGCGACCCCGAGACGCGGCGCAAGGAGTCTCAGGAGGCAGCCACCGTGATGGGCGTCGCCCTGCGGATGCGGGCCGAGCTGCCGGATGCGCATCTACACAACACCGACGAAACCCGGCGAGTCGTCGTCGAGCTGATCCGCCGTCTCCGGCCGCGGGTCGTGATTCTCCCCTTTCCCGTGGGCCGGCATCCGGACCATCGCGTGGCATCCGAGCTGGGGCGCGACGCGTGCTTCCTCTCGGGGCTTGCGAAATACGACGCGCCGGGGGAGCCCCACAAGCCGGAGAAAGTGATCTACGCGCTGGCATATCGAGAGGACCCGATCAAGCCCTCGTTCGTGGTGGACATCTCCCAGGAGTTCGACGCCAAGCTCCGCGCGATTCGGTGCTACGCCTCCCAGTTCGACGGCACGCGGTCGGCCGGCGAGATCTTCCCCACGGGCCAGGCGCTGTACGAGCTGATCCGGGTCCAGAACGCGCACTACGGCAGCCTGATCCGGACGGCGTACGGTGAGCCGTTCGTGACCCAGGAAACGGTGCGCATAGACGACGTGGTGGGGATGGGGGTGAGATCCCTCTGAACGGGGCGTAGAGGGACCGAGGAGGGGCGAGGGAGCGGCGACGCGCGGCGACGCGTGGGGAAGGGCCCTCCTCGCCGCTCCTTGTTTCCGCGATCTCCCCCGTTCACAGTACCCAACCCCTCGGCTCAACGGTAGTTTTCCCCCGGCGTATGCGACCCTCCGTGTATCTGGACAACGCCGCCACGACACCGATCCGACCCGAGGTGCTGGAGGCGATGGCGCCGTACCTGTCGGGCGGCGGCTTCGGGAACCCCAGTTCCGCACACCGCTTCGGTCGAGAGGCACGGGCGGGGGTGCAGGACGCTCGGAGGAGGATCGCAGCCGCCTTGGGTGCGGAACCGGGGCAGGTGTTTTTCATGTCGGGCGGCACGGAGGCCAACAACCTCGCGGTCGTTGGTGGAGCGCTGGCCGCACGGAGCGCGGGGCGGCCGTTTCGGGTCGCCGTGTCCGCGATCGAGCACAAGGCCGTGCTCGGCGCGGCGCACGCGGTGGAGGCGCTGGGCGGAGAGCTGGTGATGCTGCCGGTGGACCGCCAGGGCCAGGTGGACCTGGATGCCCTGGATGCGGCCCTCAAGCGGGGCGTGGCGGTCGTGAGCGTGATGTGGGTGAACAACGAGGTCGGGATCATCCAGGATGTCCGGGCCATCGCCGAGCGCTGTGCCGGAGCCGGCACCCCGTTCCACACCGATGCCGTGCAGGCGGTGGGCAAGGTCCCGGTATCATTGGGTGACGCCCAGTGCACCATGCTCACGCTATCGGGGCACAAGCTGGGCGCGCCCAAGGGCATCGGCGCGCTGGTGCTGCGCGATCGGAAGTGCGTGCATCCGTTGTTGCACGGTGGCGGGCAGCAGAACGGGATTCGGCCGGGAACGGAGAACGTTGCCGGCGCCGTCGGGCTCGGGCGAGCCGTGGAGCTCGCGGTGAACGAACTCAGTGAGTTTCAGCGCTCGGCGGGCGCGCTGCGCGAGCGGTTCGAGCGCGGCATGACGCGCGCCATCACCGATCTCGAAGTGACGGGCGCCAATGCCCCCCGCGCGCCGCACGTCAGCAACGTGACGGTGCCCGGCACGGACAGCGAAGCCATGTTAATGCACCTCGACCTCGCGGGGATCGCGTGCTCCTCGGGGTCGGCCTGCTCGACGGGCTCGGTCGAACCGTCCCATGTGCTGACGGCGCTCGAGGTCCCGTTCGACCGCGCCATCGCGGCGCTCAGGTTCTCGTTCTGGAAGTACACCACCGAGGAGGAGGTGGACTACGTGGTGGAGCAGATGCCCGGGATCGTGAGCAAGGTGCGATCGCTGGCGGGAGTGTTGCGGAGATGAGTGGAGCCAAGGGCCGGGTGCTCGCGGCCATGTCCGGGGGAGTGGATTCCTCCGTCGCCGCCGCCTTGCTCGTCGAGCAGGGCTACGAGGTCATCGGCGCCACGATGAAGCTGTTCTGTTACGGCGACTCGGTGCCGGACCGGCCGTGCTGCTCGCTGGACTCCATCGTGGACGCGGCCGACGTGGCGGCGACGCTCGGTATTCCGCATTACGTGCTCAATCTCGAAAGCCGATTCCGGCACGACGTCATAGACAACTTCGTGGCCGAGTATGCGGCCGGGCGGACGCCCATCCCGTGCGTGCGGTGCAACTCGTTCACCAAGTTCCGCGACCTGCTGGCCCACGCGGACGCGCTCGAGTGCGACTACATCGCGACGGGCCACTACGCGGTGGCGCGCGAGGGCGCCCTGTTCCGGGGGCGGGACCGATCGAAGGATCAGAGCTTCTTCCTGTGGGGCATTGACCGCTCCGTCGTGGCGCGCATGCTGACGCCGATCGGCGGGCTGACCAAGGCGGCAACCCGGGCCGTGGCGCGCCGGCTGGGCCTGGTCACGGCGGACAAGCCGGAATCGGTGGAGATCTGCTTCGTGCCGGATGACGACTACGTCTCCGTGCTGGAGCGATACCTGCCCGCCGACGCTCCTGCACTCGCTCGGGGCGACCTGGTCACCACGACGGGGGAGGTGATCGGCGAGCACGAAGGCTATGCCCGCTACACCATCGGGCAGCGACGCGGTCTTCCCGGGGGGTTCTCGAAGCCGCTCTACGTGGTCGGCATCTCGCCGGCGGAGCGTCGCGTCGTGGTAGGCTCGGAGGAGGATTTACTCGGCACGCGGGTGGCGCTGGAGTATCCCAACTGGCTGGCCGCGCCGCTGGCGCCGGGCGACCGCTGCGCCGTGCAAGTGCGGTATCGCTCGCGCGCCGTGCCGGCCCGGGTGACCCGCTCGGACGAGGATCGGATCGGCCTGGAGCTGACCGAGCCCGCGCGCGCCATCACGCCAGGGCAATCCGGCGTGCTGTACGACGGCGACCGCCTGCTGGGCGGCGGCGTCATTTCGACCTGAGGAGGCGTGGTGGATCTGGTGCAGCAGGTCTCGACGATCGCCGGCGTGGACGAGGAGAAGTCCCGCGCCATTCTGGGCAGCATCTTCACGTCCGTGAGAATGGCGATCGACCCCGCCACGTTCTCCAAGGTGAATGCCGCGTTCCCCCGGATGGATGAGTGGATGCGGGGCATCCCGTTGGGCCAGGGGCGAACGGGGGAGATCATCGCGCTCGCGGGCGCCGAGGGACTGAAGCGCCAGCTCAGGCAGCTGGGCTTGGGCGATCAGCAGCTGCAGCAGGTGGGGAGCGCCGTCGGC
>CAZVKD010000015.1:0-20244 GCA_964627675.1 uncultured Gemmatimonadaceae bacterium | reverse complement strand
CGGGTTGCCCAGATGGGCCAGCGTGAACAGCACCGAGAGCACGCCAGCGGCAGCCACGCGACCGAAAGCCTCGGCCAGGATCGCGAGCGGGAAACCACGGAACAACAGCTCCTCCCCCAGCGCGGCGACCACGATTCCGCCCAGCACCAGCGACACCGCCGCCGGATAGCCGGCGAATGGCTCCCCGGTCCCGACCCAGGTCGAGCCGCCGATCGCCGCGACCGTCAGGGCGAGGGCCGCCATGCCAGCCCCGAGCGCAAGGCCGGCGAGGCCTCCGTTCACGACCCTGATGAACGGGTGTGGCCAGCCCAGGATGGCCAGGTTCCGCCGCAGGGCGACGGCCACCAGGCTCGCTATCAGCGCACCCACAACCAGCGGGAGCGTGGCCCACAGCCCCGCCAGGCGCTCGGGGACCGCCAGCGGCGGCATCACCGCCTGCAGGGCGAGCGCCGCGCCGATCGCGAACGCGTAGAAGCCCGTGACCCACGCCACCGCCCGGATCCCAACCGCCGCCCGTGAGGCTGGCAAGAAAAAAGCGCGCCGACTAAAGGCGCGCCCGAACAAGAGGTGTGAGGCGCCGCAGCAGGAGCAGGGCCACGACCAGCTTGACGGCGTCCCCCGGCAGGAACGGCAACGACCCGATCCGAACGGCCTCGCCCACCCCGCCCGGAGTCAGCACGGCCAGCTGCGCAACCCCTCCCCCGTGCACCACCAGAAGGCCTCCCACCAGGCCCAGGGCCATTCGACCCCACGCGGTCCCGCCGCCAACCGCCTGGCCCACCAGTGCGGCCGCGACCGGGAACGCCAACAGGTAGCCACCCGTGGGTCCCAGCAGGCGGGCGAAGCCCGGGATCCCGGCGGGCGCGAAAACCGGGACGCCCAACGACCCCAGCACGAGGTAGGTCACCATGCTGGCGACCGCCAGCCGCGGACCGAGCAAGGCTCCCACGATCAGCACCGCCGGCACTTGCAGGGTGACCGGCACCGCGGTCCCGGGCAAAGGAACCGACACCTGCGCGGCCAGCGCCACCAACAGCACCCCCGCCAGCACGGCGAGCGAGCGCCGAAATACGGCCGACGGCACCCGCGACACGGATAACGATTGGGTCGTGTTCATCACACCCTTTCCACGCTGAGGGCCACGGCGTTGCCGCCACCCAAACAGAGCGTCGCGAGCCCGGTGGCGGCGTTTCGCTGCTTCATGGCGTACAGGAGCGTCGTGAGCACGCGGGTCCCGCTGGCCCCGATGGGGTGCCCCAGCGCCACCGCTCCGCCGTTCACGTTCACTCGGTCCCAGTCCCACCCCAGGCCGCGCCCGTCCGCCAGCGCCTGGACCGCGAACGCTTCGTTGGCCTCGATGAGGTCGTAGTCCCCGATCACCGTCCCCGCGTTCGCCATCAGCTTCTCGACGGCGATGATCGGGGCGAAGAACAGGTCCCTGGGTTCACCGCCGCCCGTGGCGTACGCGGTGATACGCGCCAGCACGGGCAGCCCGTTCGCCTTCGCGAACGCCTCCGACGCCACCACGACCGCGCTCGCGCCGTCGTTCATCCCGGGGGCATTCCCCGCCGTCACCGTCCCGTCGGCTTCGAACGCCGGCTTGAGCGCCGCCAGCGCCTCGAGCGAGGTGTCCTTCCTGGGCGACTCGTCCTTCTCCACCACCGTGGGACCCTTCTTGCCAGGGATCTGCACCGTCACGATCTCTTCGCCGAAGCGGCACGCCTCCGATGCGGCGACCGCCTTGCGATGGCTCTCGAGCGCGAAGCGATCCTGTTCTTCCCGGCCGATGCCGGCCTTGCGCGCGGTGTACTCGGCGTAGCCCCCCATGTGGGCGTTGCCGAACGCGCACCAGAGTCCGTCATGAATCACGCCGTCAACCAGCTGCTGGTGGCCGAACTTGACGCCGGTCCGAAGCCCGTACGCGTAGTACGGTCCGTTGGACATGGACTCCATGCCGCCCGCCACGATGCACTGTGCGTCACCCGCTTTGATCGCCTGCGCCCCGAGCATCACGGCCTTGAGCCCGGAGCCGCAGACTTTGTTCACCGCGAACGCGGCCACCGTTGGGGGAAGCCCCGCCCGCAGCGCCGCCTGACGCGCGGGCGCCTGCCCCGCCCCCCCCTGCAACACGTGCCCCATGATCACTTCGTCCACCGCCCGCGGCTCGACGGCCGCCCGGCGAACCGCCTCCCGGATGGCGATCGCGCCCAGATCCGTGGCCTTGAGGGACGAGAGCGCGCCCAGATACTTGCCGATGGGCGTCCGCGTGGCGCTCAGAATGACAGGTGTGGTGCCGGAAGACATGGCCGACGCGTCGCCTTGTTGTCAGTGGTCCCTGATCGGTCCCCGTGGATCGCCGCCCATTCCCCGCCGCCGTGCCCCAGCGACACGACGAACGCAACACGCTCGACGGACAACGGATCGCGGAAAACCCATGAAGCCCGCTTAAAGCTACCCCGAAACGCCTCAGGGCTCCAGCGCGCGCGACGCGATCGCAACCCGCAGTCGCTCGATGAACTCCGAGACCGGCAGGATCTCTTGTTTGCGCCCGGCCCCGCGGACCCGCACCGCCACCGTGCCCTGTTCCACCTCGCGCTGCCCCACGACGGCCATATAGGGCACCTTCATGATCTCGCCCTCGCGGATCCGGTAGTTCAGCGTGTCGTTGCGGTCGTCCAGCGCCGACCGGATCCCCGCCGCTCGACATTGCTGATGGATCCTCCGCGCCGCCTCGATCTGCGCCTCGGCGATCGGCAACACGCGCACTTGCTCGGGCGAGAGCCAGGCCGGGAACGCCCCGGCGAAATGCTCGATCAGGAGCCCGACGAACCGCTCCATCGTCCCGAAGATGGCCCGGTGCATCATGACGGGCCGATGGGGCCGGTTGTCCGCGCCGGTGTACTCCAGCTGAAAGCGATCCGGCAACCCGTAGTCCAGCTGGATGGTCGTGCCCTGCCATTCGCGGCCGATCGCGTCGCGCACCTTGACGTCAATCTTGGGCCCGTAGAACGCCCCGCCGCCCCGATCCCACCCGAACGTGAGCCCGCGCCGCTCCAGCGCGCGCGCCAGCGCCCGCTCGGCCACGTCCCACTGGGCGTCGCTGCCCAGCTTCTTCTCCGGACGCGTGGCCAGGTCGAGCCGGTACTCCAGCTTGAACACGCCGCTGAGGATGAAGTCGGTAAGATCGAGCATCTGGAAAATCTCGTCCTCGATCTGGTCCTCGCGGCAGAAGATGTGCGCGTCGTCCATGGTGAGGCCGCGCACCCGGAGCAGGCCGTGCAGCGTCCCAGACAGCTCGTTGCGATACACGTTGGCCACTTCCGCGAGCCGGATGGGAAGATCCCGGTACGACCGCTGGCGGGAGGCGTACACCAGGATGTGAAACGGGCAGTTCATCGGCTTGACGCGGTAGCGCACGTCTTCGGCTTCGCCCGCCGCGGCCGCCATGGCCGGGTACTGATTGTGCTCGTACAACGGCAGGTGCCCCGACCGCACGAACAACTGCTCCCGCGTCACGTGCGGCGTATACACCAGGTCGTATCCGCGCTTCAGGACCTCGTCCTCGATGAGCCGTCTCAGCTGGAACTGAATGACGGCGCCTTTGGGGTGCCACAGAATGAGCCCGGGGCCCACGTCGTCCTGAATGCTGAAGAGGTCGAGTTGCCGCCCCAGCGTCCGGTGGTCCCGCTTCTCGGCTTCTTCCCGCCGCCGCAGGTCGGCCTCGAGCGCCTCCCTGGTGAAGTACGCGGTGCCGTAGATCCGCTGGAGCATTTGACGGCGCGAATCGCCCCGCCAATAGGCGCCGGCGGCGTGCAGCAGCTTGAAGTGCTCGATCCGTCCCGTGCTCGGCAGGTGCGGGCCGCGACACAAGTCGGTGAACGGCCCGTCGGTGTAGACCGAGATGACCTCGTCGTCCCCCAGCTCCTCCAGGCGTTCGAGCTTGAGGGGATCGTCCTTGAAGCGCCGCCGGGCTTCCTCCCGATCCACTTCTTCCCGACGAAACGGGTGGTCCGCCCTGACCACCTCACGCATCCGCTCCTCGATCAGCGCCAGGTCTTCCGGCGTGAATGGGCGCCCGACGTCGAAGTCGTAGTAGAACCCGTCGTCAATTGCCGGACCGAAACCGATCTGGGCGTGGGGGAAGATCTGGCGCACCGCCGTCGCCAGCACGTGCGCGCAGGAGTGCCGCAGGACCGCCAGCGCCTCGGGGGAGTCCTGCGTGAGGATCTCGATGGGCGCGTCGTGCGTCAGCGGCCGCGTGAGGTCGCGGACCTCGCCGTTGACCCGCACCGCCACGGCCGCCTTGGCCAGTCGCGGTCCGATCTGCCGCGCGACGTCCAACCCGGTCGTACCTGAAGGGACCGTGCGTTCCGAGCGGTCCGGGAGCGTGAGTCGTATCTCGCGTGTCATGTCTTGAGGTTGGGCCAGGGCGGCGGGTGCGCGATGCGCCGGTGCCGCCATACCGATGTTTCCAGCGCATCCTTATAATACCTAAATCTTGGCGTCGCTTGACGCTAGCGCCGATCTCCGGCCGTCTGTGGTGGTCAAGAAGAAGGAGCCCGCCTTTGCGCCCATCGCGCCCTGAGCCGAGTCTCGTGGGCATCGCCCTCGCCGCAGCCGCCGGCTTCGGTGCGGGCCTGGTGGCAGGCCTGGTGGCGGGCGAGCTATTGGGCGACGTGAACCTGCAACGCATGCGACACGTGGTCCGCCGGCTGGGGACCGAGTCCGGGCAACCCCGCGTCCCAGACGAGGTGGAACGAGCCGTGACCGAGGCGCTGGCCGCGGACCCGATCACGCAGGGATGGAAAATCCGGGCCCGGGTCATTGACGATGGCCTCATCGAACTCACGGGTCGCGTGCCCGTGGAGGACGTGCGCCTTCGCGCCGGCGAGATTGCCCGCCAGGCCACCGGCGGCGACGTCGTCGTGAACCGGATCCTCGTGCGCGAGGGCGCCCGGGCGTGAGGCGCGGCAGCCCCATTATCCCCTGGCATCGCCCGTCCCCGCCCGCTTGCGCCCGGTACCAGACCACCGGACGCCAGCCGTGAAAACGGCCCTCGCCCCCCAATACGATCCCGCGGCCGTCGAGGCATCCATCTACGCCCGGTGGGAAGACGCCGGCGTGTTCCGGCCCGAGTCGGCGCCCCCGGACGCCTCGCCCTACGTCATCGTGATTCCGCCGCCGAACGTCACCGGCGTGCTGCACATGGGCCACGGGCTGAACAACACGATCCAGGATGTGCTGATTCGGTTCCAGCGCATGCGGGGGCGCGCGGTGCTGTGGCTGCCCGGCACCGACCACGCGGGCATCGCCACGCAAAACGTGGTCGAGCGCATGCTGGCGCAAGAGGGAAAGACGCGAAACGACCTCGGGCGAGAAGCCTTCGTCGAGCGGGTGTGGCAGTACGTGCGACACACCGGCGACACCATCCTCAAGCAGTTGCGGGCCATCGGCGCCTCGTGCGACTGGACCCGGACCCGGTTCACCCTGGACGACGCCTACTCCGCAGCCGTGCGGCACGTGTACGTCACCCTGTGGGAGGAAGGGCTGATTTACCGGGGGCATCGCGTGATCCACTGGTGTCCCCGATGCCTGACGTCGCTCTCCGATGAAGAAGCCGAGTTCCATGAGACCGATGGAAAGCTGTATTACATCCGCTACCCGCTGGCAGCGGGAGAAGCCACCGGCGGACGCCAGGATGCGGCGGCCGTCGTGGTCGCCACCACCCGCCCCGAGACCATGCTCGGTGACACCGCCGTCGCGGTTCATCCGGACGCCGCGAAGACCCGGTGGGCCATCGGCCGCCGGGTGCGGCTGCCGCTGACCGACATCGCCCTCCCCGTCGTCGCCGACCACGCCGTGGATCCGGAATTCGGCACCGGCTTCGTCAAGGTCACGCCGGCCCACGATGCCACCGACTTCGAGATCGGCGAGCGACACGGACTCCCCATGCCAGCCGTCATGGATCCCGAGGCCCGGATGCGGGACCCCGCGGACCCGGCGGGACGCCGCGTGCCGGCCGACATCGAGGGCCGGGATCGCCTGAGCGCGCGCGACTGGGTGGTGCAGCGACTCCGGCAGGACGGACTGCTCGAGAAGATCGAGTCGCACCGCCACGCCATGCGCCGCTGCTATCGCTGCGACACCGTCGTGGAGCCCCGCCTGTCGGACCAGTGGTTCGTCCGCATGCAGCCGCTCGCCAGGCCCGTGCTGGAAGCGTACCGGGCGGGCCGGCTGCGCTTCGTGCCCGAGCGATGGGGCGGCGTATACGAGAACTGGCTGGCCAACATCCGCGACTGGAACATCTCCCGCCAGCTCTGGTGGGGGCACCGGATCCCCGTGTTCACCTGCGAGGCGTGCGGTGAGACCTGGGCGGACCGGACCGATCCCGCGCGCTGTCGCGCCTGCGGCGCTACCAGGATCCGGCAGGATCCCGATGTGCTGGACACCTGGTTCTCGTCCTGGCTGTGGCCCTTCGCCACGCTCGGGTGGCCCGAGGAGAGCCCGGACCTCCAGCGCTACTATCCCGGACACACGCTGGTCACCGCCTCGGAGATCATTTTCTTCTGGGTGGCCCGCATGGAGATGGCCGGCTACCACTTCATGGGGCGGCAACCCTTCCAGACGGTCGTGATCAACGGGACGGTGCGGGACAACCTGCACCGCCGCATGTCGAAATCCGCGGGCAACGGCATTGATCCGCTCGAGGTGGTGCGCCGGTACGGCGCCGACGCGCTGCGCTTCACGCTGATCGCGGGCGCCCCGGTCGGAACCGACCTGGTCATGGACCCCAACGACCTCGACACCACCTTCGGCGCCGGTCGCAACTTCGCCAACAAACTGTGGAACGCCGCTCGCCTGATTCTTTCGGCGCTGGATGACGCCCCTCCTCCGCTCGCGCGAGGAGCGGACCTGGAGCTGGCCGACCGCTGGATCCTCTCGCGCTGCCAGCGGACCGTCCAGGCCACCACGGAAGCGATCGCCCGCTACCGCCTGGGCGACGCGGCCGGGGCCGTCTACCATTTCGTGTGGGATGAGCTGGCGGACTGGTATCTGGAGCAGGTGAAGCCGCGCCTGTACGGCACGGCGCCGGGGGGCGACGTGGCGAAGAGCGTCCTGGTGACCGTCCTCGATACGGCGCTTCGGTTGTTGCACCCGGTGATGCCGTTCGTGACGGAACACCTGTGGGAGCACCTGCCCGGGGGCCGTGAGACGTTGCTCGCGGCGGCCGCCTGGCCCGAGCCGGAGGCCACCTGGCTGGACGACGAGGCGGAGGCGCGCTTTGCGCGGGTCCAGTCCCTGGTGACCGCCGTCCGATCGGTGCGCGCCGAGTACGGTGTTCCCCCTTCGCGCACCGTTCGCGCATTCGTCCGGCCGGGGAACCCGGCCGCCTATGAGGCCTTCACGGCCGAGCGTGTCACGATCCAGCGTCTGGCGAAAATCCACGGCTTGCAGCTCGGGACCGCTGCGCCGGCCGAGGCGGGCGCGCATGCCGTGCTGGCCGACGGAACCGAGGTGTTCGTCCCGCTGGGCGACGCCATTGACCTCGGACGAGAATGCGACCGCCTGCGACTCGAGCTGGAGCGGCTGGACCGCCAGATGCGCGCCAGCGCCGCGAAGCTCGGCAATGCGCAGTTCGTGGCACGCGCGCCGCCCGAGGTGGTGGAGCGGGAGCGCACCAAGGGAGCAGCGCTGAGAGAACAGCGCCAGGTCCTCGCGGCCAAACTGGAAGCCCTCGGCTGCCAGTGAGAGGCGATCCGGGGCGAGGTTGGCTTGGGGCGAGCCAGCCGTGTCCCTAGCCCCAGACCGAACTCGCCGGTCATCGCCGGCGATCTCCGGTGGCCGCCCACCGGCGCCCCGCCTGCCGGCCGTGCTGTGGCTCGCGGCGGCCGCCTGTGCCAGCGTGCAACCGCCTCCCGGCGGGCCGCCCGACTACGCGCCGCCCGCCTTGTTGCGCGTAGTTCCGGACTCCGGAGCGGTGGTCGAAGCCTGGCGGGATCCGGTGGTGTTCGAGTTCGATGAGGTGATTGACGAGCGATCGGGCGGAGGACTCGACCGGCTCATACTCGTCTCGCCGCTGCCGAGAGCGTTGGAGATCGACTGGCGTCGCAAGACCATCGCCGTGAGACCGGCCGGCGGTTGGCGGACGCGAACGACCTATCACGTCCGTCTCGAACCGGGCCTCGCCGACCTCCGCGGCAACCGGCTGACCACGGGAAAGACGGTCGTGTTCAGCACCGGCGGGCCGCCGCCCACGGCGGTCCTGAGCGGCACCGTGGTGGATTGGGAAGCCAGGCGCCTGCAACCGCGCGCCCTGCTCCAGGCCGTCCTGTTGCCGGACTCGCTGGTGTACATCGGCATGGCGGATTCCGCCGGGGATTTCTCGCTCGGCGCCCTGCCCGCGGGCACGTACCTCGTCGCGGCCGTCGTGGATGCCAATAACAACCGGCGGCGGGACGGGCGAGAAGCGTTCGATTCGGTGACCATGCAGCTCGATTCGGTGGCTCGACGCACGTTTTGGGTCTTCCGCCACGACACCGTGGGACCGTCCTTGTCGAGGGCCAGCGTCGCGGACAGCCAAACACTGCGCCTGGAGTTCTCGCAGCCGCTGGCGCTGGCGCGGCCGGACACCAGCGCCGTGAGCGTCCTGGCGCTGCCAGACTCGCAAGCGCTACCCGTCAGGGCCGTCTTGCTCCAGACGGAGTACGACTCGCTCCGCGGGGCCGCGGCGCCGGCCGCGCGGGCGGAGCGGGACACCATCGCCGCCGCGGATTCCCTCGGGCGCCAACCGGCCGCCGCCCCGGCACCCGCTCCATCGGGCGCGGTCGCGGCGGCACCGGGTCTTCTTCCCGCGACACCGGTCGTCGCGCCAGCGGGACGGGCGCAGGCCGCGGACACGGGGCGAGTCGCCGCCATCCTCGCCGAGCGACCGCGCCTCAGCACGGGACTGGTGGTGCAACTCGGCACGGCCCTGGCGCCGGGTTCGCGCTACGTCGTCGTGGCCTCGGCCGCCAACCTCACCGGAGCCACACATACGTCTCGGACACTGCTGATCGTGCCCGAGCGAGCGGCGGCACCGGCGCGATGACGGACCGCCGGACGGGAATCCCAGCGGTCCATGCCCTGGTGGCCGATGCCGCCCGCGCCGGAATCGGCGCCGCTGCGCCGCGCCCCGTGCTGGTGGCGGCGATTCGTGAGGTGCTCTCGGCCGCCCGCGCCCGAGGCGGCGAGCCGCCGCCGGAGGGCTGGCTCCCGGCGGTCTCGCGGCAGCTCGCGCTCACGGAGCGGCCCTCGCTCACGCGCGTCATCAACGCCACGGGCGTGGTCCTGCACACCAACCTGGGCCGCGCCCCGCTCGCCGGGACCGCCATCACGGCCATCCAGGAGGCCGCGGGGTATTCCACCCTGGAATTCGATCTGGACCAGGGGGCTCGGGGGTCCCGCCAGGATCACGTGCGAGACCTGCTGTGCCGGCTCACGGGAGCCGAGGACGCGCTGGTGACGATCAACGCCGCGGCCGCCCTGCTCCTCCTGTCGAACACATTGGCCGACGGAGGAGAGACCATCGTCTCGCGCGGCGAACTGGTGGAGATCGGCGACGGCTTCCGCATTCCGGAGATCCTGGCGCGGAGCGGCGCCGTGCTGGTGGAAGTCGGGACCACCAACCGCGTGCGTCGGCGCGACTACGAGGCGGCCCTGTCGCCCCGCACTCGCTGCGTGCTCAAGGTGCACCGATCCAACTTCCGCATCTCCGGGTTCACCAGCGACGCCGCCCTCTCCGACCTCGTGGCGGCGATGCGCCCGCGCGGCCTCCCGGTGGTGCACGACGTGGGCAGCGGCCTCCTGCTGAACCTGGAACGGTGGGGCCTCACCGGCGAACCCCTGGTGCCCGAGAGCGCGGCAAGCGGCGCCACCGTGGTCTTCTCCGGCGACAAGCTGCTGGGGGGGCCACAAGCGGGCATCGTGGTGGGTCCACGAGAGGTGATCGCGCGGGCGGGGCGCAACCCGCTGTTCCGAGCGCTTCGCCCGGACAAAGCAACCCTTGCCGCCCTGGAAGCAACCTTGCGACTCTATCGCGATCCGGAAGTCGCCGTCCGCGGCGTTCCCGTGCTCGCCATGCTGACGGCGGACCCGACCACGCTCCAGAGACGCGCCCGGCGCCTGGCCCGCATGATCGGCGGCGCGGCCACCTGTCCCGGAAGTTCTTCCGTGGGCGGCGGCTCGTTCCCCGAAGCGGCGCTGCCCACCACGCTCGTGGCGCTCGAGGCCGCCTCCTCGGACGCCTTCCTCGCCGCGCTCCGCCGCCACCAACCGCCGGTCATCGCGCGCGCCACCGAGGGCCGCGTGGTGCTGGACGTGCGGACCATCGGAGACAAGGAGTTCCAGGCCGTGGCCGACGCCGTCCGGCACGCCCGGGAGGCGGCAGCGTGACGGCCCGGGTTCCGAGCGGCGAGCCCTGAGCAGGTGCCGACACCCGCCGTGACGATTTGGACTGCGGACTCGCCCATGCGCGTCGCCGTACTGGCCTCCGGCGGCGGCAGCAATCTCCAGGCGCTGCTCGACGCCACGGGGCCCGGCGCGCCCGCCCGCGTGGTCCTGGTCATAAGCCACCGGCCCGACGCCGGCGCCCTGAAGCGGGCGCGCCTGGCCCGGGTCGCGACCGTGGTGCTGAAGGACCCGACCAGCTCGCCCGAGATCCTCGAAGCCCTGCACGGCGCCGGCGCCGACCTCGTCGTGCTGGCCGGGTACCTCAAGCTCGTCCCGGCCGAAGTCGTCCGAGTGCACGCCGGCCGCATCATCAACATCCACCCGGCGCTCCTGCCGGCGTTCGGCGGGCCCGGGATGTACGGACTGCGGGTGCATCAGGCCGTGTTGACCGCCGGCGTCACGGTGACCGGCGCCACGGTGCATCACGTGATCGAGGAGTACGACCGCGGCCCGATCATCGCACAGTGGCCGGTGCGGGTGGATCCCGGAGACGGCCCGGAGTCCCTCGCCGCGCGCGTGCTGGAGGTGGAGCACCGGCTGCTCCCGGCCGTGGTCCTGGCCGCCGCCCGGGCCGGCCGCGTGGTCCGATTGACGCCGGAGTCCGAGTTCGGGATGCCCCGACTCGTCGCCGAGCGCCTCCCTGAGGTGAAAGGGAGGTGACGCGGGCCAAGGGCCCGCTCCCGTGCTCGCCCCGTCGCCCCCTCTCCCCTTACGCATCTCGGTCCGTTCACTAACGTGATCCCGACTACGAGCGACTCGCCATGCCCCGCGCCCTCATCTCCGTTTCCGACAAGACCGGCATCGTCCCATTCGCCAGAGCGCTGGTGGACCTCGGCTGGGAGGTCGTTTCCACCGGCGGCACCGCGCGGGCGCTGAGGGAGGCCGGCGTGCCCGTGGTGTCCATCGAGACGGTCACGGGATTGCCGGAGATGCTCGACGGCCGGGTCAAAACGCTGCATCCGGCGATCCACGGCGGCCTCCTGGCCCGGCGCGACCTCGACGCCCACATGAAGGCCCTCGCCCAACACCGCATCGCACCGATCGACCTGGTCGCGGTCAATCTCTATCCGTTTCGGGAGACCGTCGCGAAGCCGGACGCCAGCCGCGAGGAAGCGATCGAGCAGATTGACATCGGGGGCCCTTCCCTGCTTCGCTCGGCCGCGAAGAACCACGCAAGCGTGTTCGTCGTGGTGGATCCGTCAGACTACGAGCGCGTGCTGGAAGCCTTGGAAGGGAAGAAACCGGCTGCCCAACTGCGGGAGGAGCTGGCCACCAAGGTGTTCCGGCATACGAGCGCCTACGACGCCGCGATCGCTACGTATCTGGAGCCGCCGGCCGGGGACCACGACCTCCCCGAGCACCTGTTTTTCCATTTGGCTCGGGTGCAGCCGCTGCGCTACGGCGAGAACCCCGAACAGCGGGCCGCGTTCTATGCGGCCGAGGGTGGGGGGCTGGCGGACCTGGAACAGCTTCAGGGCAAGGAGCTTTCCTTTAACAACTTGCTGGACATTGACGCGGCGCTTGCCGCACTGGCGCCCTGGGCGGCGGGGGCCGACGCCCGCCCGGCCTGCGTCATTATCAAGCACACCACACCCTGCGGCATCGCGCTGGGCCGGCACCCCGCGGATGCCTACCGGCGGGCGCTCGCCACGGATCCCGCCTCGGCGTTCGGCTCGGTCATCGGGTTCAATGGGACGGTGGACGAGGCGGCAGCCGCCGCCATGAGCGACCTGTTCGTGGAGGCCGTCGTGGCCCCTGACTTCGCGGCGGGGGCCCTGGCCGCATTCACCCGAAAGAAAAACCTACGGGTCATCCGTCTACCCGTGCCGGGCGCTGGCTCGGATCACCCCGCCGATGCCGCCTCGCCTTTCCCCGGTGGCCTCGACTTCAAGCGGGTTCGCGGCGGGTTCCTGGCGCAAGACCGGTTTCGGTTCGAGGCGGACGAATCCGCTTGGAAGGTCGCGACCAAGCGCCAACCCACGGAGACCCAGTGGCGGGACCTTCGCTTCGCCTGGGCCGCCGTGGCCGCGGTCAAATCCAACGCGATCCTGCTGGCCCGGGACGAGGCGGCCATCGGCATCGGCGCTGGTCAGATGAGCCGGGTGGATGCCTCATTCCTGGCCATCCATAAGGCCCGGGCGGCGGGCCATGATCCGCGGGCCAGCGTGCTGGCCTCGGATGCCTTCTTCCCCTTCCCCGACGGGGTGGAACAGGCGGCCGCAGCGGGGATAGCCGCCATCATTCAGCCCGGCGGGTCGGTTCGCGACGCCGAGGTGGTGGCGGCGGCCGATCGGGCGGGCATGGCCATGGTAACGACGGGAAAGCGGCAGTTCCGGCACTAAGCACCGTAGGCGGGCCAGCCGTTTCCGGCCCGGTGAGACGGGCGCGGACTGGTCGGCATGTGACCCCGACCGTCTGCCCCAGGGCCTCTCATGGGGGGCCTCTTGACAGCCCTTGACCACGTGTTGACAGATTTGGGACGCGTATTGACAGATGCGGGACAGGGGGGTACCGTAGCCCCGCCGTTGGAACCCCTTGCCGCGGGCTGCAAAGCCTGCGGGCCGGGGCTTTTGCCCTCAGGCGATTCGTGGAAGCCGCCCTTCGTCGTCGGCTTCCCAGACGTGTAGCAAAGCGCAGTTCCCACACCATACCCCACGTTAAGGAGGGCGGGTATGAATTATCCCACGTTGTTCAGGTGGGCGTTTGCGCTGGCGGCGATGGCCGCCTTCGTGAACGCAACGCCGGGACAGGCGCAGCAACGAGGCACGATCAGCGGCACGGTCCGCGAGGCCTCGACGCAGCGACCGGTTCCCGGCGTTCAAGTGTTCATCCCGAACACGAACATGACGACCGTCACCGACGCACAGGGTCGGTACGAGTTCACCGGCGTGCTCTCGGGTGGCACTCAGGTCCGCGTCCGGGCGGTAGGCTACAGCGCCGCCCTGGCAACCACCACGGTCGTCGGGGGCCAGACGGTGACCGTGGACTTCGCCCTCAACCAATCGGTGATTGCGCTGGACGAAGTGGTGGTCACCGGCACGGGCGCGACCGTGGAGCGCAAACAGCTTGGCAACACGATCGCCACCGTACAGGCGGCGGACATTGAGGAAGCACCGGTCAGGTCCTTCTCCGAGGCTCTGGCGGCCCGGGAAGCCGGCGTGTCCATTCTTCCGTCGTCCGGCCTGGCCGGCGAGGGGGCGCGCATCCGCATCCGCGGCAACGCGAGCCTCTCGCAGTCCAACGAGCCCGTGGTGTACGTGGACGGCGTCCGGGTGGACAACGGCGGCGGCTTCATCAGCGCCGGCTCCGGCGGTGGCGGCACGCCGTCCCGGCTCGACGATATCAACCCGGAGATCATTGACCGGGTCGAGATCCTGAAGGGCGCCGCGGCCGCCACGCTGTACGGCTCGGAGGCCTCGGCCGGCGTGATTCAGATCTTCACCAAGAAGGGCCAGCAGGGCCGGCCGCGCTTCAGCTTCCGTGCGGACCAGGGCATCAGCAAGTACCCGAGCGACCGGCTGGAGACCAACTACGGCTTCGCCCGCACGCAGGCCGTGGCGGACCGACTGAACGCGATTCATCAGAACACCCACATTGACGCCAACGGAACCCCCGGCATTCAGCCTTTCGAAGTGGTCGGGTTCCCCAACGTGTCGCCCGCGGCGTACTACTCGACCGGCGTGGTCGGCACCTACTCCGCGTCCGTGAGCGGCGGCGGCGCGGATGCCGTGTACAACGTCTCGGCGCGCTACAGCCGGGAGAATGGTCCCTACGACGTGACCGACATCGTGGGGCCGTATTTCCTGGGCCAGTACCCGGGAACGACGAATGTCTTCCCCTATGCGCCGGCCAACATTGACCTGAGCCGCCGGACCCAAGGGTCGGCCAACGTGACGATGTTCCCCAAGGACCGGGTCACGCTCTCGGCCAGCATCATGTTCAGCGACCTGCATCACCAGACGCCGGAGAACAACAACAACATTTACGGCGTGCAGTCCTCGCTGCTCAACGCCAAGCCGGAGAACGGCAACTGCGCGGAGTCGCTGAACCGAGGCTTGGGTGGCACGTTCGGGCAGGATCCGAATCGCCCGGGCTACTGCTACGGTCCCGGCAACCCCTGGGGCAACCTGGCGTTCAGCACGCCCCGGGAAAACACCTTCTCCGAGATCTTGCAGGACTCCGACCATTACAACGGCACGTTGAAGGCGACGTATGAGCCGTTGCAGGGCCGCCTCCGGACGGAGGCGACAGTAGGCGTGGACGTCACCAACACCCGGGACACCGAGTTCTACCCGTTCCGGTATGACGTGGACAACTTCAGCAACAACCTGGACCTCGGCCGCAAGAACCACGGGTCGCGGTTCCACCGGGAGATCTCGGCAGACATGCGCCTCACCTGGACCGAGAGCTTCGGCAGCATCGAGTCGCAGCTCACCGCCGGCGGTCAGGGATTTATCACCAAGGACTATCAGCGCGGCGGTACGGGCTTTGATTTCCCCGGCCCCGGTCTCGAGATCGCGGGCGCCGGCGCTAACCGCAGCACGTTCGAGTCGTTCTCCTCGATCGTGAACCTGGGCCTGATCGGCCAGGAACAGATCGGGTTCAACGACTGGGCGTTCGTGACGGTCGGCGGCCGCTGGGATCGCAACAGCGCCTTCGGCGAGAGCACGAGCGGGAAGTTCTATCCCAAGGTGAGCGCTTCCCTGGTGTTGAGCGACATGGGCAATTGGAGCAGCACCATGCTCTCGACCGTGCGAGTCCGGGGCGCGTTGGGTCGCTCGGGCTTGCAGCCCGGAGCGTTCGACAAGTTCCGCACCTACGGTCCGGGGACATCCATGTTCGGGGCCGGCTTGATCCCCGCCAACCTGGGCAACCAGAATCTGAAGCCCGAGAACACCACGGAGATCGAGGGCGGCGCTGAGCTGGGTTTGATGTCCAACCGGCTGGGCCTGGACGTAACGCACTGGAATCGCCGCACCAAGGACGCGCTGGTGGACAAGCAGTACGCCCCCACCGGCGGCTTCATCAGCCGGCAGCTCACCAACATTGGCGAACTCGAGGCCAAGGGCTGGGAGTTGAAGGTCAACGCGCTTGTGGTGGACCGGCCGGGCTTCTCGCTGAACCTGTTCGCCAACGGGGCGTATCTCTTCCAGCGCATCGTGGACATGGGTGGCGCGGCGCCCATCAAGGTGGGCGGCAGCTACCCGCGCTACCGCAACTGGCTGATGGAGGGCCAGGCCCCCGGCGTGCTGCTCGGCGCCATGATCTTGCAGCCCTGCGGGCAGACGGCGTATGCGTACTGCCTGAGTTCGGGCCAGTATCCCTACGACACCAACGGCGACCGCGTGCCGGACACCAGAGCCGAGCTCGAGGCATATCTCTCGGTGCCCCGGGGCATTGACATCTTCAACACCATCCGCCCGGCAACCGGCACCGTGACGGGACCGCTGCTCGACGACAACGACGGCGACGGCGATTTCCTGGACAACTGCATGGCGGACATATACAGCGCGAACACCAGGGGCAAGACGAAGACCCTGACCGACAAGAACGGCAACCCGTACGAGTACTGCCTCACCAAGTCCACGCCGGACTGGTCGGGTGCGTTCGGGGCGGACATCTCCGTCGCCCGGAACTTCAAGATCAGCACGCTGTTCGAGTACAAGTTCGGCAACTACTTCGTCAGCAATCTGACGGACGGGTTCCGCAACTCGCACCCGCTGATCGGGCGCAACAACAAGCGTCCGGCCGAGATCGAGGCCATTCTGCTCGACCCGGCCTCCACCCCGGCGCAGCGGGCCGACGTGCTGATCGAGTGGGCGGACTTCTACAAGGAACTCACGCCCTACGACGGCCTGAATCTGGCGGAGAAAGCGGACTTCCTACGCTGGCGGGAGCTGGGGGTGACCTACACGCCCCCGAGTTCGTTCGCGCAGCGGCTGGGGTTGACCAACGTGGCCGTCAACCTGACCGTGCGGAACGCCATGCTGTTCACGGGCTATACCGGGATCGATCCCGAAATGAACAACGTGGGTCGCGGCGCCGGCAGCCAGCTGGACCAGAACTTTCAAGACTCCATTGACGCGTGGGGCTTCCCGCTGCCGCGCAGATGGACCGCCTCCGTGCGGTTCGGCTTCTGACCGCGCTAAGACAGGAGACAACGACCATGCGTAATGGTTCCATCACATATCGGTCGGGGCGCCCCTGGTGGGGCGCCCCCCTCCTGGCGTTGCTCACGGCCGGTCTCGTCGGCTGCGGCAATCTGCTGGAGGTCGAGAACCCCAACAACGTCAAGGCGGAGGACGTCGAGAACCCCGTCGCCGCGCCGAATCTGGCCAACGGAGCGCAGCGGCAGGTGGCGTTCGGCATTGATTACGTGATGCTGGTGTACGCCACCGCGGCGGACGAGCTGGACTGGGTGGGCTCGCGCGATGCCTGGCGCGAGTTGGAGTACGGCAAGCTGTCCAACGGGTACAACGAGTTCGCCGACGGCGCGTTCCCCGGAATGGCCCAGGGACGGTGGTTGGCGGACGAGGCGGTGCGCGTCCTGGCCGCGCAGCAAGCGGCGGGGACGTTGATCCAGCCGCTGGACCTGGCCCGGGCCTATCTCTGGGCCGCCATCGCCTATACGTCAATCGCGGACATGTTCGACGACTGGGCGTTGTCCAACCTGGACACCGCCAAGGCGCCGGTCGGAGAAGCCGGCATGGGGGCGTTCTATGACACGGCGATCGGCTACCTGACCAACGGACTCACGATCGCCACCGGCCGGGACGCGGCGCTGGCCCTCGCCATTCGGGCCATGCGGGCTCGCTCGAGCTTCAGCCGGGCCATCTGGGACCGGGTGGGCGTTCGTCCCATCAGTTCCAACCGCTACGTGAACCCGGCCTCGTCCTACGTGACCAACGCGGTGGCGGATGCACAGGCCGTGCTCGCCGCCGTGCCGAGCCCCACGTGGAACTACCGGTTCACGTTCAGCGTCTCGACCGGGACGCCGAGCACCGGCGGCTGGGTGAACCAGCGGCAGGAGATGCGCATCGGCAAGGTCTTCGCCGTGCCGAGCGCCACGGCGCCCACGTGGACGGCATCCTTCATCAAGGACATCATTGACACGGGCACGCTGGCCGCAGTGCCGAACGCGGTGCAGGCCGAGTGGAAGACGCAGTACCCGCCCTACACGATCGTGTCCGCGCGGGAGATGCACCTGATCATCGCGGAAGCGCGCCTGGCCGCGGCGGACACGGCCGGCTTCCGGACGGCGATCAACAACCTGCGGGCGGTGGACGGCCTCACGCCGTACACCAACCAGGTCACGCCGGAAGACTTGTTGGTCTACTCCCGGAAGGTGAACCTGTTCCTCCAGGGTCGCGCGCTGGCGGATCACTATCGGTTCCGCCGGCCGTCGCCGGATTGGCTGCCGGGCTCGCAGGCGTTGACGGAGCCCGGGTGGTTCCTGCCGATCACGGCGATCGAGTGCTTGTCCAACCCCCACATCGGGGCCTCCAAGTGCTCGACCTGATGCACTAACGGTAGGAGCAGAGAAGCGAGAAGGGCCGGTGCCCCACGGCACCGGCCCTTCGGTTGTCCAGGCGCCCACCCGGGGGGGGGGCCGGGCTCGCCCTAGCGCGGAGCGACGATTGACTGGTTGTCGGAGGGCTGACCGCCTCCGGGGCCCCCGGCCACGGTCTTCCGGACAGCGAGGATCGTGGCCGTCGTGGCGACGACAAGGGCTGTCGAAAGCCAGAGCGTCCGCTTGCCGGAGAACCTCCAGCTGTCCAGCCGCCCCACGTCAGTCCTGGGCACGTAGAACGTGGCGCCCTGGGCGTCGTACTTCTGTCCCAGCTTCGAGCGAATCCACCGGGCCCACAGGCCGAGCGTGTCTTCCGTGGCTTCCGCAACGATCCCCTCGAGGACGGTGACTTCGTTCAGCGTGAACTCGCCCATGGGGATGTCACGCGGGCTCGCCAGCTCCACGCGGACCTCCGACCGCGGCTTGGGCGCCGGTGGATACGACGCCGGCACGTACTGGAAGCACCCGCTCACCAGGAGCGATGCCGCCACCGGGCGAGCCATCAGACGAAAGCGATGCACGCGCGCAAACGACTCATTGCTCACACTCATCCAACCTCCGCACTGACAATGACGGCCAAGGCCGCCGCCGCGCCGGCGCCAGAAGAACTTCCTCAGGGCTGTCCCGCAATCCGCACCGGCTGAATGGAGAAGACCTGCTCGCCCTTCGAACCGTCACCCAGTTGCCCCTTGGTGCCGAGGCCCCAGCAATAGCCCACCCCCGCCGTCGAGAGCCCGCACGCGTGCTGCGTGGCCGCGCTGACCGCCTGGAAGGTGATGCCGCCGCCCACGGGGTTGGGCTCGAAGGCACACTGAAAGACGTTGCCGATCTCGTCCTGGCACTCACCCCGCACGTTGTCGCCCAGCTGCCCACTGCCGTTGTATCCCCAGCAGTAAGCGGCCCCGGTGCCCTGCTCCAGCCCACAGGTGAAGTACCCGCCGGCGCTGATGGAGGAAAACCGAGGCCCGGCAGCGATGGCCACGGGAGCGAGTTCTCGCGGGTTCGCGTTCTCGCCCATTCCCAGCTGGCCGAAGTTGTTCCGGCCCCAGCAATAGGCCGTCCCATCCTGCGCCACGGCGCAGGTATGCTGGAAGCCCGTGGCCACGTCGGTGAAGGTCTCCGCCGCGGCCACCCGCACCGGCACCGCACTTTCGGTAGTGGTCGCATCGCCCAGCTGGCCCCATTCATTTCGGCCCCAACAGTACACCGCCCCGGCCAGCGTGAGCCCACAAGTGTGATGGGCTCCGGCTGACACCTCCGCAAAGGCGAGTCCCCCGGTGACGGCCACCGGAGCATTCTCGTCGTTGGTGTTGCCTTGGCCCAACTGACCATAGTCGTTCCACCCCCAGCAGAACGCCGCGCCTGCGCCCGTCACTCCGCATGAGTAGGATCCCCCGGTGCTGACCGAGACCAGTTGCGCGTTCCCGGCGATCGGGCCGGGTGTCGCCCGATCGGCAAAGGTGCCGTCGCCCAGCTGGCCGTTCAGATTGAATCCCCAGCAGTACACCGCGTTCGAGGTGGTGACCCCGCAGGTGTGGGCCCCGCCCGGGCTCAGCGACCTGAACCGCAGGGAGCCGAGCACCGGTACGGGCGTGGCACGATCTCGCCGCGAACCGTCCCCCAGTTGCCCATTCTCGTTGTACCCCCAACAGTAGGCCGCTCCGTCGCCCACCAACCCGCAGGAGTGCAACAGCCCGGCGCTCACGGCGGTAAACGGCGAGGGGAGCGGTTCCACGGAGTCCCCACAACCTGCAAACGCGGTGGCAGCCACCAGCAGCATGGACGACTTGACGATATGTCGGATCACGCGGGAGCCCCTGTGATGATGTGATGGCTCAAGCTTAGTGGCAGAAGGCTGGCTTAGGGAGCCTCCCTGAGCCCCCAGCGCCCGCTGGTAGCGATGGGCGGGCCGGCTGCGAGGGCCCCCGGCCTATCTGGCCGAGGCGGGACTCACCTCCACCCCGATGTACCCGTTCCTCAGCGGCGCCGGCTCGAAAAACCGCCCGAATCCCGCGTTCACGGACACAGACCCCACGTACCGCTGGTTGGTCACGTTGAGCAGCCCCGCGAACGGAGCGACACGCCAGGCCCCGAGGTTCCCCTGCCAACCGCCCCGGAACCCGACCGACCACCAGTCTTGCGTCCTCAGCGTGTTGGCGTCGTCCACGTAATACCCCGAGGCGTGC
>CAZVKD010000014.1:0-20337 GCA_964627675.1 uncultured Gemmatimonadaceae bacterium | reverse complement strand
CGATGCCTCAGGGCGGGCAACTTTTCATCGCCACGCGGCACGGCGTGATTGACGACGCCTTCTCGATCGAGCACGGCTGGGGCCAGCCGGGCGAGTACGGTCTGCTCTCCGTACAGGATACGGGCGTGGGGATGGATGACGAGACCCGGGCGCATCTGTTCGAGCCGTTTTTCACCACCAAGCCCAGGGGCCAGGGCACCGGGCTCGGCATGGCGATGGTCTACGGCTTGGTCAAGCAGCAGGGCGGCTTCGTGAGCGTCGAGAGTCAGGTGGGGCAGGGCACGACGGTCACCGTCTTCCTTCCCGCCTCGGAGCGCCCCGCGGAACGACCCTCCGGGCCGGAGGTCAAAGGCCCGCCCGGTGGCCGGGAGACCATCCTCCTCGTGGAAGATGAACCCTTGATTCGCGAGGCGGGACGACGCGCGCTCTCGCGGCAGGGCTACCAGGTGCTCACGGCCGAGGATGGCGAGGAGGCGCTCCAGATCCTGCTGCGTGAGCCCGGGCGGGTGGCGCTCGTCATCACGGACGTCGTGATGCCGCGGCGCACGGGTCCGGAGTTGTTTCACGCCGTGAGCGGCCAGCCCACGGTCCCGCGATTCCTGTTCACCAGCGGCTACGCGGAGTATGCCGGTGACCCGGGCGGCGGCGTGCCGCCCGGCGCCGACCTGCTCGCCAAGCCGTGGTCGCTGGGCGAACTCGTGTCCCGGGTGCGCTCCGTGTTGGACAGGTAGATGACGTCCGTTCTCGCCCTGGACCAGGGAACCACCGGCTCCACCGCGCTGGTCGTGGCCGACGACGGCCGAATCCTGGGGCGAGGTTACCGCGAGATCGCGCAGCACTACCCCCGGCCGGGGTGGGTCGAGCACGACGCCGAGGAGATCTGGCGGCATACGCTCGAGGCGGCCCACGCCGCCATTCGACAAGCCGGCGGGCCGCCCGCCGTCATTGGCATTACCAATCAGCGTGAGACGGTGGTCGCGTGGGACCGCGAGACGGGGCGCCCGCTGCACCGTGCTCTGGTGTGGCAGGATCGCCGAACCGCCGATCGCTGCCGCGCGCTCAAGGCCGAACACGGCGATGCCATGATCGCCGAGCGGACGGGCCTGGTGTGGGACCCGTACTTCTCCGCCACCAAGATCGAATGGTTGCTGCGAGAGGTGCCGGGGCTCCGCGCGCGCGCGGATCGGGGAGAGGTGGTGTTCGGGACGATTGACGCCTGGCTCGTGTTCCGGTTGACCGGCGGCGAGGTCTTCGCCACGGATCACACCAACGCCTCGCGCTCGCTGCTGTACAACCTCGCTACTCGAACCTGGGATGCAGATCTGCTGGGCCTGTTCGGCGTTCCCCCGGCGTCGCTGCCCGCGATTGTGCCGTCGTCCTCGAGAATCGGGATGGCGCTCAAGGATCACTTGGGCTGTTCCGTGCCAATTTGCGGCATCGCGGGCGATCAGCAGGCTGCGCTCTGGGGCCAGGGATGCTGGGAGCCCGGGCAAACCAAGTGTACCTACGGCACCGGTGCCTTTCTCCTCATGCTCATCGGTCCCGACGGGAGCCGTCGAGCCTCGACGCAAGGGCCGGGGCGCATGCTCCGCACCGCGGCGTGCGATCGCACCGGCGCGCCATCGCTCGCGCTCGAGGGGGCCGTCTTCATCGCCGGGGCCGCCGTGCAGTGGCTGCGCGACGGCCTGGGCCTGATCGCTCGGGCCGACGAGACCGAAACGCTGGCGCGAAGCGTTCCCGATACGGCCGGCGTGTACTTCGTCCCCGCCTTCGTGGGGCTCGGCGCCCCGCACTGGGAGGCCGAGGCTCGCGGCACCATCGTGGGCCTCACCCGCGGAACCACCCGCGCGCACCTGGTTCGCGCCGCGCTCGAGGCCATGGCGTACAGTACGCGGGACGTGGTGGAGGCCATGGTCGCCCAATCGGGCGTGAGGCTGGTGGACCTGCGGGTGGACGGCGGTGCGGCGGCCAACGACTGGCTGATGCAATACCAGGCGGATCTGCTGGGTGCGAGCGTGGAGCGCCCCGATGTGGTCGAGACCACCGCGCTTGGCGCCGCGGGGCTGGCCGGGCTGGCTGCCGGCGTCTGGACCAGTCCCGAAGACTTCGTGAGCGGAAGGCGCTACCAGGTGTTTCGGCCGGGGCCGGAACCCGTGGGCGAGTACCGGGGTTGGCGCCGGGCGGTGAGTGCGGCGCTTCACTGGGCCCGGGCGGGGTTTACCTGAGGCCGCCCGAGGCGATAAATAGTCAAATGAAGCGGTCTTGAGGCGAACTTCATCTGCGGGTCGGAGTATAAGGGGCGGTGCCAGGTTAGCTTTGACCCGCGAGCCTTCAACCGAGAGTCTACCCAGCGTATGCACGCTCGAACCAAGTTCCTCGGCGCGGCCATCATGGTCGTCGGTACGGTCGGCTATCTCATGGCCACCGGCATCAAGGACACCGGGATGTACTTCCTCACACCCTCCGAGCTTGCGGCCCGCGCGGAACGGGATCCGTCCTTCCGCAATGTAGGCGTCAAGATGGGAGCGCGCGTGGTATCGGGAAGCATCCGGCGCGATGTCGCCTCCCAGACGATCACCTTCACCGTCACCGACGGCCGGCAGACCTATCCGGTCGTGTATCGTGGGCTCGCGCCGGACACGTTCACCGACGACGTGGACGTTGTGGTGGAAGGGCGCCTGATGCCGGACGGGACCTTCCGCGCCACCACCTTGCTCGCCAAGTGCGGATCGCGATACGAATCCGTTCCCCAGGCGTAGCTAGATGACCATCCTGGGACAGATTGCCCTGTGGCTCGCGCTGCTGATCGCGGGCTGGGGGGTGGTGACGGGACTGCTCGGTGCGTCTGGCCGCCGGCCCGATCTCATCCGCAGCGCCAGGCGCTCGGCGTACGCTCTTGCCGGCTTGCTCACCGTGGCCGCCGCGTCGCTGGTTACGGCGCTGCTTCGCCGCGACTTCAACGTCGAGTATGTCGCCGCCTACACCAGCAGGGCGCTCCCCACCGTGTACACCCTCTCGGCGCTATACGGCGGACAAGCCGGCAGCCTGCTGTTCTGGGCGTTCGTCCTGTCGCTGTTCGCCGCCGCGGCGCAATGGCTCACGCCGCGAAGGTACGAGGGGCTCATGCCGCACGTCGCGGCGGTCACGGCCGGCGTCACGCTGTTCTTCGTGGCGGTCATCCTCTTCGCGTCCAACCCGTTCGACCGCTTGCCGTTCACCCCGGTGGATGGACGGGGGCTGAACCCGCAGCTCCAGAACCCGGGCATGGTGGTGCACCCGCCCATGCTCTACCTGGGGTACATCTCCATAACCGTCCCGTTCGCGTTCGCCGTGGCGGCGTTGGCCTCCCGGCGACTCGACACCGGCTGGCTGCACGCCATCCGGCGGTGGACGTTGCTTTCCTGGACGCTGCTGTCCATCGGCATCACGCTGGGCATGTGGTGGGCGTACGTGGAACTGGGCTGGGGCGGGTATTGGGCGTGGGACCCCGTGGAAAACGCCAGCCTCCTCCCCTGGCTCACCATGACGGCATTCCTCCATTCCGTGATGATCCAGGAAAAACGCGGGATGTTGAAGCGCTGGAACATGGTCTTGATCACGCTCTCGTTTCTGCTGTCCATCTTCGGCACGTTCATTACGCGGAGCGGCATCATCTCGAGCGTGCACTCCTTTACCCAGTCGAACGTGGGGTACTTCTTCCTGGCGTTTCTGATCTTCATCATCGTCGGGACCGGACTGTTGTTGTGGACCCGGCTGCCGCAGCTCCAGACCGAGGCCCGCCTCGAGAGCGCGCTGTCACGCGAGTCGAGCTTCTTCTTCAATAACCTGCTCCTGGTGGGCATGGCCTTCTCGGTCTTGTGGGGCACGCTCTTCCCCATTCTCTCGGAGTGGGTGCGCGGCACCAAGGTCACGGTGGGCCCACCGTTCTTCAATCAGGTGAACGTGCCCATCGGCCTCGCGTTGCTCGCGCTCACGGGGATCGGACCGCTCATCGCCTGGCGGAAGGCGAGCCCCGAGAACTTGCAGCGGCAGTTCGCCGTGCCCGTGACCGCCGGTCTGGTGACGGCGGTGGTGCTGGCGGTCATCAGGTTCAGCGATTTCTACGCCGGCGTGGCCGTGTCACTCGCGGCCTTCGTGGTCACGACGATCGCGCAAGAGTTCGTCCGGGGCGTTGGGGCCCGGCACCGCTTGCACGGGGAAAACGTCGCGCTCGCGTTGGTGCGACTGGTGGGCCGAAACCGCCGTCGCTACGGCGGCTACGTGGTGCATCTGGGCATCGTGACGTACTTCGTGGCATTCGCGGGCATGGCGTTCAAGACCGAAATGGAGGCCTCGCTCAAGCCCGGCGAGTCCACCGTGATGAAGTCGCCCTACGGGCACACCTACACGTTCACCCACCTCGGCGTCTCGCAGTTCGACATGCTCAATCGCTGGGTCACGGCCGCGAGCGTCGAGGTGAGCCGAGACGGCAAGCGGCTGGGCGTCATGAAGAGCGAGAAGCGGCAGCACTTCACCTGCACCGTGTCCATGTCTCCCTGTCCCGCGGCGTTCCGTCGTCAATCGTTTGAGCCCTCCACCGAGGCCGGCATCCGGAGTGACCTCCGGGAGGACGTGTACATCGTGTTCGCGGGCTCCGTGGCGGGGACGGAAGAGGCGGTGTACCGCTTCACCCTCAATCCGCTGGTGTGGTGGGTGTGGTTCGGGGGAGTGATCCTGGTGCTCGGCGGCGTGGTGGTGATGTGGCCGGGTACCGGCCCCACGCCGGCATCCCGGCGCCGGGCCCTGGCGGGGTATCGCGTGGAGCTGGTCGGGAGCGGTACGGATGGGTGAGCGCCTGACGCGCCGCGAAGTGCTCGGGGGGCTCCCGTTCCTGTCGGTGGCCGCCCTTCTGCGCCCCCCAGAGTCGCTGCCGCCGTCCCCGCGGGGCGCGGCGGCGGCCCAGCAGGACTCCACCGTCGGCCGGCTGCCCGAGCCGTGGTCGGCAGGCAAGTTCCGCGAGCGCGTGACGAGCCACGAGAACGACCCGTTCGTCGTGGGCGTGGAGGAACAGCTGCGCTGCACGTGTGGGTGCAACCTCAGCGTGTACACCTGCCGCACCACCGACTTCACCTGCGAAACGTCGCCTGCCATGCACCGCGAAGTCGTGGCGCTGGTGGAGCAGGGCAACACCGCCGAGGAGATCCTCCGAGCATTCGTGGCGCAGTACGGCGAGACCGTCCTCATGGCGCCCCCCCGCCGCGGGTTCAATCTCGCGGGCTACTTCGTGCCGGGCATCCTGATCCTCGCCGTTGGCGCGTTGCTCGTGCGCATGCTCCTGCGGCACCCCCGGCCGCACCCGGCGCCCGCCGCGGCGACCACGCCGCAGTCTGCCGAATCAACCGATGTGTCGCCGGACGAAGCCGCGAGGCTCCGGGCCGAACTCGAGCGGCTGGAGTTGTAGCCCATGCTCGAAATGCTGGCCGGGTTGCTCGTGGCGCTGGCGGCGCTGGCTGTGGTACTGGAGCCCATGCTGCGGCCCGGCCCGGCGCGCGCGCTGGCGGGAATCGGTGGCGGACCGGACGAGAGCGACTTCGTGGACCTGCGAGAGCTGGAGTCGCCCAAGGTCCAGGCACTGATCGCGCTCCGGGAGATCGAGTTCGATCGAGCGACCGGCAAACTCTCGGACGAAGACTATGCGCGACTCAGGGCGAAGTACCAGGCGGCTGCCCTCGAGGCCATGCGGGCGGAGACGCAAACCTCGCCCGCGCACGACGCGGCGGCCACGGCAGCCGGGCTTGAGGGGGGGCCTGGGGCCGGAAGCGGACCTGCCCCGGCCTCCGCCAGGAGCGGGAACGGTGCCCGTCGTGCCGTGTGTCCGGCGTGCGGCCCGCGGCCGGAGCCGGCCCCGATCTTTTGCTCAGGATGCGGCCGGTCGCTGGTGGTCCAGAGCATTGGGCCGCGCTGCCGGCATTGCGGCGCGGCACTGGGCGACAACGCGCGGTTTTGCGCCACCTGCGGTGGGCCGGTCGCCGCGGGCGCCTGAGGTTGCGGCTCGGGGCGGCGGGGGTACAATCGGTGGAACAATAATGGCTCGCCTCGCGGCGGTGGTCGCGTTCGTCCTCCTCTTCCGGGGAGCACCTGGTCAAGCCCAGGGGCCTCCCATTGACTGTGCGCCGCCGGACAAACCGAACGTCATCCGCATTGCGGTGCTCATCGCCGACCTGAACGACCTGCCGTACTCGGGTGCGGGCCGGGTGAGCCTGCGCCGGGTTGCCCCAGGGGATTCCAGCGGTCCAGCGGGCGAGCCCGGCTTCCTGGATCAATGGTATTGCAGTGACGAGCTTCCCCGCGGCGCCTACATCGTGGAAGTGCGGGCCGTCAACTTCGATTGCACGGCGATTCGGATCTCGGAATCGGATTCGGGGCTTGTCGTGCGGCTCATGCGCCTGCGTCCCGATCCCTGGCGCCCCCGGTCGCGCGCGGCCCGCTTTCCCTGGGTTTTCGACCCGTGGTTCTCGCGTACGGAGCCCATCGGAACGCGACGCTGCGGGGTGTCAGCCGGTTCGTGAGGGGGCTCTGGGCCACGGTCAGCACGCGCGCGCCGTCTCACAGGGAAGGTGGCAAGGGGACGACGAGCAACGTGCTGAAGTGCCAGTTGCCGCCGGATCCATGGGCGAGGACGGCGGGCTCGCGCGGCCTTACTCCCGGCATGGCCCCACGGACATCAGGACGTCATCCGCGGGATCCCGCGTGAGGTTCATCAGTCCCATCCCGTCCATTCCCACGACGTAGATGTCCCAATTCCCCTCCGCGTCGGAGCGGAACGCGACCTTGGAGGCCGCTGGCAGAAACGCCGAGCCGAGTTCGCGGGCCTGTGGGGTGTTGGTGAGTCGGGTGAGTCGGCCGCTCTCGTGCTCCACCAGGTACAGGTCGTCGGACACGAACAGGATCTGGCGTCCGTCGGCGGACCAGGCGCGAGGCACCTCGGCGGCATTGGCGTGCGTGAGGCGTCGCACGGTTCGCGTGGCGATCTCCAGCGTGTGGATGTTGGACGGCGCGGGATCGCCACCGGGGCGTGCCAGGGAGTCGCCGGCGGTGAACGCGATGTACTTGCCGTCGGGAGACCAGACCGGGTGGCGATCCGGGCCGCGCCGCACCGTGAGCCGTTCTTCCCGGGCGGTCTCCACGTTCACGACGTAGATCTCCCAATTGGAGTCCCGGTCCGACGCGAAGGCCATGAAACGGCTGTCGGGCGACCAGGAGGCCGAGGTGTTGCGGTAGGCGAACGCCGTGAGCCGGCGGTGCCGCCGGCCCTCGGCGTCCATGACGTAGAGGGCGTTGGAGACGATGCCCGTCGCGTTGCGATTGCTGTCGTCTTCCGCCGACGACTGGTATGCGATCCGTGTTCCGTCCGGCGACCACCGCAGTGCCGCAACCGGGATGTCCGACAGTCGCCGCAGGTTCCGGCCGTCGGCATCCATCAGGTAGATCATCCGATGCATCGCCAGACCCTCGAGCGCGCGCTCGTCCGACGTCCGGGCAGCGAGGAACGCGATGCGGGAGCCGTCGGGGGACCACGTGGGCTGACCGTCGCCGGGATCGGACGTCAACCGCGTCAACCCGGTGCCGTCGGCGTTGATCGTGAAGATGCCCGGCTCGCCGTTGCGCGTGGAGACGAAGGCGATCCGTCCCTCGCACGCAACCTGGCTGTGGAGGGATGCGGGGGCCAGGCAGGCGCCTAATGCCGGGAGGCTCGCGAGCAGCCGGAGGGAAGGCATTGCTAGAACTCGAAGCCCTCCATCTTCTTGAGCCCCACCCGGAGGGGGATCGCCGTCGCGGCCCCGCACAGGGCCACGACGCCCCCAAAACCCAGCAGCATCGTTGCGTCCACACGCACCGGCTCGCCGAAAAACGTCGCCCGCAAATACCCATAGACGGGTACCGCCTCGATCACGATCACACCGGCGAGCAGCGCGATGGTGGACATCATGAACACCAGCCCGCCGAACGACGTGGGGATCTGGGCTGCGTTCTCCGTCTCGAACTGCGGATACAGGGCGCCGAACCCGAGCGCCATGGCGCTGATGGCGAGCGTGAGCACAATGATGGTTCCGACACCCACGGCCATCATGAACCCCGAGGCGCGCAGCAACACATTGGTAAAAACGGTGATGACGAGGGCCAGGGCCAAGAGCGGCACCGTGCCGGTCCAGTACTTTGACCACAGCAACGCCCGGAGGTCGAGCGGGCTCGAGCGCAAGAGCCACATCTGCCGGCCTTCGAGCGAGATGGCCGGGAAAATGAAGCGCGCCGCGATGGATGAGAGCACGAACCCGGCGAGACCGAGGTTGAGAAACGACACCACCGTGACGAGAAAGAACGGCACGCGCTCGCCGGTGAACAGCGGCAGTGCCTTGATGTTGAACAGATAGATGACCACGAGCACGCCGAGCAGAATCAACTGGCTCCATTGCGTCGTGTCGCGGAAGAACAGTTTGATATCCTTGATCACGAACTCGCGCCTGGCCACATCCATGCGGCTGAGGATCGGATCGAGGAGGACGTGCCAGATCCAGCCCTTGGCGAACCGTTCGGCCGCTTCCTGCGATCGGGTGAACCCGCTGGGATACAGCCGATCGTGCAGCGCCGCGCCCAGGACGACCATCGCGGCCGCCGTGCTCCACAGCAGGACCAGCGGAAATCCCTGGAACGGGCCCACCAGCCAACCCATCACGGCCTGCGTGGCCCACTCGCTGGGGAGGAAGGGAGACGTGGGCGTGCGCAGCACCGTGAGGAAGTCCAGCAGGTTGTTGAACCCTTCGGGTCGCGCGAGTTGCTCGGGCCGGATGATCCGGAACAACAGGACCACACCCCCGGCTGCGCCGATCGCGATCACCGACAACAGGTCGCGCGCCCGGCGGGCGGGGAACACGTTCACCAGGATCAGCGTCACCGCGCTCCCGATGACGGCCGGGATGACGAGCAGTGGCGAGAACGCCACGAGCGCGAACAGCGCAAACGCCCACCCGCCGCCGTAGATCACCCCATAGGCGGTGAAGATCGGCACGGCCATCAACGCCACCATCCAGGAACTGTGCAGCAGCGTTTCACCCAGCTTGGCGAGATACACGTGCAACCAGTCCACCGGCGTGGACTGCAACAGATCCAGGTCCTTCGCCAGGAAGAACGACGACAGCGCCGTGATGACGTTGGAGAGCAGCAGGATGGAGAGGAAGGAGAGCAACACGAGACCTAACAGCTTGCTCGCCAGCAGCGGCCCGATGTCCTCGACCCCGCGGAAATAGCGCAACACGCGATACAGCACCCCGAATACGGCCAGCCAGAAAACCAACCCCACGCCGGCGACCAGCATCATTTTGCCGCCGCTCCCCCCGCGTTCTTGCCGCCAACGGGTGCGTAGCGTGAGCAGCTTGGGCCGCAGGATGAGAGCGAGCCCCCTCACGGGCCCCCCAGGATTCTCGCCAGCTCGCGGGCCGCCGGCCCGCCCGTGAGCCGCAGGAACAGATCCTCGAGGGAGACGTCGCCGGACGCCGTCTGTTGCCGCAAATCATCCATGGTTCCGCGCGCCACGATCTTGCCGTGCTGAATGATCGCGATGAGGTCGCACATGGCCTCGGCGACCTCCAGGGTGTGCGTGCTCATCAGCACCGTCCCACCGCGCTCCACGAAATGGCGGAAGATGTCCTTCAACAGGCGCGCGGCTTTGGGGTCGAGGCCCACCATCGGCTCGTCCACCACGATGACTTCGGGGCGATGAATCAGGGCGCTCGAGATGATCAGCTTCTGCCGCATGCCGTGACTGTAGGACTCGACCAGTTCGTCCTTCCAGACCGCCAGCTCGAAGACGTCGAGCAACTCGTCAATCCGCTTCTCCACCGACCCGCCATCCTGGCCGTACAACCCGGCCACGAACCGCAGGAATTCCCCGCCGGTGAGCTTCTCGTACACGAAGGGCCGGTCCGGGATGAACCCCAGGCGCGCCTTCGCCGCCATGGGGTTGGCCATCACGTCGTCTCCGCCGATCCAGACGCGCCCCGCCGTGGGGCGAAGGATCCCCGCGATGATGCGCAGCGTGGTGGTCTTGCCGGCGCCGTTGGGCCCGAGAAAGCCGAACAGCTGACCCCGCGGCACATCCAGATCAATGTGGTCCACGGCCACGAAGCTGCCGTAGGCCTTGGTAAGGCCTTCCAGGCGGATCATGGTTGGTGATCCCTCGCCCCCGGGGCGGCGGTCGTCGGCGAACCAAGCACCGACAGCGAGGAGCGAGTCGCGAGCCCCGCCTCAATCAACACGCATGACCTCCAGTTCCAGCCGCCCGATCAACCGAATCAGCTCGACTTGCCTGGCGAGTCCGCCTATGGTGAATCGGAGGTGCGAGGCGTCCGCCGGGAACTGGCCGAACGTCGGATCTACGGCGACCCAGTCACCGAGGTGCACCTCCGCCCATGCATGGTAATAAAAGCGGCCGTCCACGTACACGAGCCCGGCGGCCGTCCGCGCCGGGAGCCCGATGGCCCGGGCCAGCGCCACGTACAGCACGCTGTGCTCATTGCAGTCGCCCCGGCGGCTCTCGAGCACCTGGACCGCGCTGGGTACGCTCAGGGTGATCGCCTTGTCCAGGTTGTCATGCACCCAGCGATTCAGTAGCTCGGCCACGCGCCGGGGATCGCGCGCCCGTCCCACGACTTGCCGCGCCTGGGCCTGAATCCTGGGGTCGTCGCTCTGGACCAGCGGCTCCGGCCGGATGTCGGGACCGAACCGCGACGGCGGCGCAGGGATCCGGAAGTCGGCGGCGAGCAGGCTGTCGGGTTCGACCCGCACCGTGAGCGTGTCGCCACGCATGGCTTGCCGCCCCCCCGAGAGATCGAACCCGCTCAGGTCCACACCCCTCAACCGGATCTCGAGGCGTCGCGTGGACCGCTCCGGCAGACGGGCATTGGACGCGATCGCCGTCTGGCGGATGATGTCTCCACCTGCGGCCGGTGTGACGCCGGGCTGCCGCCGGCGGAAGTTCTCGTGCGCCAGCTCGTACGCCGAGCGCTCCATCGTGAACCCGACGGCGGACGTGGCCCGCACGATCCGACCGAGCTCGTCAATCCAGGCCACCAGCGAGAGTCCGGCCATGTTCTGCTCCACCCGAAACGCCCGCACGCTGTCCCAGCGCGCCGCCACCCAACGGCCGGCCGCAGAGTCGAACGCGGAAGAATCCGGCACGATGAACGTGGAGTCCCCCGTGATGCTGACCTCCACGTCGCGCTCCCGGAGGAGGAGCGGATCGAACATGCGCAGCGTGTACCGTTGCCCGACGCGCACCTGCTCGCCGAAGGTCACTTGGAGCGGGAGCAAGCCGGGCAGCACGATCGGGCGCGCGAGCGGCACGCGCATGGTCTCGGTGGTCCCGCCGCTCTGGAACTCCACGGTGAGAACCGAATCTGCCTGGATCCGGCCGCGGGCCGCGAACTGCCCGAGGTCGCCCCGCAGCACGGCGTCGAACGAGCGCAGTTCGAGTTGCCGCGAGAGGATCGCGTCGGTTCGCGCATCCGTCCGATGGATCGTTCCCAGGGCTGGCACCTCGAGCACCAGGAGGTCCTGCACCCGAATGGAGTCCGCCAGCGTGTCCACCGTGTTGGACGCAAACCCGATCTGCTCGCCGCCGAGCGAGAGGATGTAATACGTGGCGCCGGGCGGCAGACTGAGCGTGGCTTCGGCCAGCAGGCGACTCCGAGACGGGCGATACTCGCGGTATGCCAGCCATCCCAGCGCGCCGGCCCACACGATCAGAATGAGCGCCGCAAGCCGGCGCCGGCTCACGAGCTGGCTCGCTTCAGCGCGGCCTCGAACACGAGCTTCTGCTCGTCCGATTCGACCACGATTTGCACATCCGAAGGATAGTCCGACGCCGCCAGGTGCCGGGCCAGCACCTCGCACATCACTTCCGCCGCGTCTTCGTAGGCCAGGTTGCCGGCGCCGGTGCCGAGTGGCGGGACCGTGACACGCGCGAGTCCCCAATCCACCGCTCGCTGGAGCGCGCTGGTCAGCGCGTGGCGCACCGTGACGCGAGTCACGGGCTCCCGCTGGTCCCGGATCACGGCGTGGATGACGAACTCGGCCGGCAGATCGCCCCCGCCCGTGACCACGGCGGCGCCGACGGCCAGGGGTTGGTGCACGCGCAACTGGGTCTGGAAAGCGGCCCCGCCCACCTGCTCGAGGTGGCGCAGGGCCGAGGAGGTGGGTTCGAGGGTCTCGGTCGCGGGGCGGATCACCGCGTCCGCCGCCACGAACGCGATGTCGTCCACTACGACGCGAATCACGCGGTGCCGATCTCCCGGGAACGACGATACATCACCGCCGCCTCGGCCGGCCGGTTCAGCCGGTCCAGCACGATGCCAAGCCCGTAAAGGGCCCGGGCGCTGTTGGGCCGCAGCTCGACGGCCCGTTGATACGCCTGCAACGCTCCCGCGAGATCGTCCACCTGGTTCAACGCTTCAGCCAGGGACAGATGCGCTTCGGCACACCCGGCATCCAGCTCGACCGCCCGGCGCAAGTGCGGGACGGCATCCTTCCAGCGAGCCTTCCGGGCGATGACGATCCCCAGCTGGTGGCACGCCTCGGCGTGGGCCGGATCCCGCTCCAGAATCATCCGGAGGTCTTGTTCCGCTTGCGCGTAGCGCCCGCGGCGCCCGAGGAGGGCAGCCCGGGCGATTCGCGCGCGGACGTCTCCACCGTCTCGTGCGATGGCTTTGTTCAGCTCGCCCAGCGCCCGCTCCCGGTCGCCTCCACGCTCGTACGCCAGCGCGAGCAGGCGTCGAGCCTCCGGGTGATCCGGGTCGGCCTCGAGCGCTTCGCGGCAGATGGCTTCGCCGCGCCGCCATTCGCCCCGCTCGATCGCTTCCGCCGCCGCCCGGCACAGCAGCTCCCGTTCCTGCGCGCTCGCCTGCCGGCTGGTGGATGCCGCTCCTACCGCCTGCACCGGTGCGGCTGTTACGGCGACGGCCGACTCTGGGGCCACCAAGCCGCCGTTCGTGGCCGGCTCGCTGGGCTCGCCGGCCCCCGCGGCGGTCCCGGCTCCGCTCTCATCCGCCGCCAACTGAAACGGCAGCCCCGCCGGGTCGGTGGACCGCTGCCCGAATCCGTACTCGACGGCCGGCTCGCTCTCATACGCCCGCGCGGCCAGTTCCGCGGCCAAACGCCGGCGCCGAAGTCGCCGCCGCCAATGCGCTGGAGTCATGCCGCCCCTTCCGTCGTTTCAGCCGTCAGCCACCGGAGATACGACGACAGTCCGGCCTGCACCGGTAGCGCGAGCAGTTCCGGTACCTCATAAGGATGGCGCTCCCGAATCACCGATTCCAGCGCACCCCACCGCTCGCGGCGCGTTTTCATCAGGACCACCGCTTCGGCGGTCTCCGTGACCTTGCTCGCCCAGCGGTAGATGGACCTCCCCCCGGGGAGCACCGTTCCGCAGGCGATGATGCGTCGCTCCACCAATTCACGCACCAGCTTCCGCGCGTCGGACGCGCTCTCAAGCGTGGTCAGCGCGACGAAGAAGTCGGCCTCGGAAACCGTGGCGCGGGCGGCGGGGGAAGCTGGCGGCATGACCGTGGCTGCAGGCTCCTGTAGGCCGTTCCGACCATCGAACGTGGGAAAAAGGGGAGCAGAAAGTAGGCCGCGACCGGCCCGCGGGCAAGACGGGACGCCTCCGGCCCGACCGTTGACCAGCGCTCGCTTCGCTGCCTACGTTGTTCGGCTATGTCTGAAGACCGGCTGATCGTTCGCGGCGCCCGGGTCCACAATCTCAAGAACATCACGGTCGAGATCCCCCGGGACCGGCTCACGGTGATTACCGGTCTTTCCGGCTCCGGTAAGTCCTCGCTCGCGTTCGACACCATCTATGCCGAAGGCCAGCGACGCTACGTCGAGTCCCTGTCCGCCTACGCGCGGCAGTTCCTCGGCCTGATGGAAAAGCCCGACGTGGACCAGATCGAAGGGTTGTCTCCGGCCATTTCCATCGAGCAAAAGACCGCGGCCCACAATCCCCGCTCCACCGTGGGGACGGTCACGGAGATCTACGACTACCTCCGACTGCTCTGGGCACGGGTGGGTGTTCCGCATTGCCCCAACGACGGCTCTGCCATCGAGCGGCAGAGCGCCGGCCAGATCGCCGATCTGGTTCTCGCGTGGCCGGAGGGGACCAGGATCGAGATCGTGGCGCCGCTGGTGCGGGGTCGCAAAGGCGAGTTCAAGGACCTGTTCGAGAGCGCGCGCCGCCAGGGGTTCATTCGCGCTCGCATTGACGGCGAAGTGCACGAGCTGGCCTCCCCGCCCAAGCTGAACCGGCGGATGAACCACGACGTGGGGCTCATCGTGGATCGGCTGGCGGTTCGGGCGAGCGACCGAAAGCGGCTGCATGACTCCATCGAAACCGCGCTCCGCGTGGCTGAGGGGCTGGTGGAGGTGGTGCGCTACCCGGCGGGGAAATCCGCCGCCCCCACCGCGACTCCCGGCACCACGCACGCGTTCTCGGAGCGCTTCGCGTGCCCCGTGTGCGGGTATTCGCTGGCCGAGCTCGAGCCGCGCCAGTTCTCGTTCAATTCGCCCTACGGGGCCTGCCCGGACTGTACCGGCCTCGGTGTCCGGCGGGTGGTGAGCCCCGACCTCGTGCTGGGCGGGTCCAACATCTCGATCCTCGAAGGCGTGGTGCTGCCCTGGGGCGAGCCAAGTGGCTACCTCCGAACCGTCGTGCTCCCGGCCCTGGCCCGGTACCTCAAGTTCGACTTGGACACCCCGTGGGGGGCGCTCCCCGAAGCGGTTCGGCAGGCGCTGCTCTATGGCGTGCCGGATCGAACCTTTGCTTTCCCGTACGGAGCCGGTCCGTCCCAGGGGCGCTACGAAACCCAATGGGAGGGGATTCTCAAGAACGTCGAGCGCCGCTATCGGGAAACGACGTCCGAGGCGGTTCGGATGGACCTCGAAGAGTTCATGACCGAACTCCCCTGCCAGACGTGCAACGGGATGCGCTTGAAACGAGAGAGCCTGGCCGTGCTGGTGGCCGGGAAAAGCATCGGCGAGGTGGTCGCTCTCACGGTCAGCGACGCCCTCGCCTGCTTCCAGAACTTCCAAGCCCTTCACCAGCCTTCATCGGCCTTCGCCGGCGCCGCCGGTGACGTTGTGGCCCCAATCCTCAAGGAAGTGCTGGACCGGCTCCGATTCCTGTGCGACGTGGGTCTCGACTACCTCACGCTGAGCCGGCCGGCGGCCTCGCTCTCCGGCGGCGAGGCGCAACGCATTCGGCTGGCCACCCAGGTCGGCTCGAGACTGGTTGGGGTCCTCTACATTCTGGATGAACCGTCCGTTGGCCTCCATCCGCGGGACAACGCGCGCCTCCTCGCCACGCTCCGGGGCCTGCGAGACCTGGGCAATACGGTGATCGTGGTGGAGCACGACGAAGAGACCGTTCGCAGCGCCGATCACGTCGTGGACCTCGGCCCACGGGCCGGCCGCCACGGTGGCGAGGTCGTCGTCCAGGGGCCGCTTGCCGCGGTGCTCTCGCATGCGGCGTCGCTCACGGGGAGGTATCTCCGCGGCGAACTCCGAATCCGGGTCCCCAAAGGACGCCGGCCTGTAGATCCGGACCGCGTGTTGCGGGTCATCGGCGCCCGCCAGCACAACCTGAAGAATTTGACGGTGGAGATCCCGCTGGGCGTCTTTACCGCCGTGACCGGCGTGTCGGGGTCGGGCAAGTCCACACTGGTCACGGACATTCTGTATTTGGCCCTGGCGCGGCATTTCTATCGAGCCAGGGTGCTCCCTGGAGCGCACGATCGCATCGAGGGGCTGGAACAGCTCGACAAGGTGCTCGACATTGACCAGAGTCCCATCGGACGAACCCCGCGCAGCAACCCTGCGACATACACCGGTCTGTTCACCCCGATCCGCGAGTTGTACGCCGAGTTGGCCGAGTCCAAGCTGCGAGGCTACGGCCCGGGGAGATTCTCGTTCAACGTCAAGGGCGGACGCTGCGAGTCGTGTCAGGGTGACGGGCTGGTGAAAATCGAGATGCACTTCCTACCGGACGTGTACGTCCCGTGCGAGATCTGCAAAGGCCGGCGATACAACCGCGAAACACTGGACGTTCGCTACCGCGGCAAGTCCATCGCCGACGTGCTGGAGATGACGGTGGCGGATGCGCTGGAGTTCTTCGAGCACCAGCCACGGATCAAGAGTCGGCTCGAACTGCTCAACGACGTTGGCCTGGGCTACATCCACCTTGGCCAGAGCGCCACCACATTGTCCGGCGGCGAGGCGCAGCGGGTGAAGCTCGGCACGGAACTGTCCAAGCGTGACACGGGGCGAACCCTCTACATCCTGGACGAGCCCACCACCGGTCTTCATTTCGAGGACGTGCGCCTCCTGCTCGACGTGCTGCATCGCTTGGTGGACAAGGGGAACACAGTCGTCGTGATCGAGCACAATCTGGACGTGGTGAAGACGGCAGACTGGATCATTGACCTCGGGCCGGAGGGTGGAGCCGCGGGGGGGGAGGTCGTGGCCGAGGGGACACCGGAGATGGTCGCGCAGGTGAATGGATCGCACACCGGACGGTTTCTGCGCAAAGTCCTGGCGGAGTCGGGCGCAGGATCGGGCCAGGCGGGGGCGAGGCCGACACCGGCGAGGGCTGCCCGATGAGCCGCAAGCTGGGGAGGGGGGCAGCGCTGGCGCGATCCGCGGCTGGCCGCCTGCCGCCTGGCCATCCTTATGCCCTGACCCGCTTTGGTACGTGGGGCGCTGCGGCCGCGTGCGGGTTTACAATCCGCGCCTTCGTGACACTTTTTGAAACGTGGGGCGTAGGGAGTGGGGCCAAAGGAGGTTGAGGGCGCTTGAGCGGACTCGAACCATTGATCCCGATCTTCTTCTTCCTCTCCGTGGCGTCGGTGATCGTGCTCCGCGGTCCATTCGGGAAGGCCCTCGCCGAGCGACTCGCGGGCCGGTCCTCGCCCCAGGACGCTGCGGAAACTGCGGCCCTGAAGGCGGAACTGGATGAGGTTCACCGGCGGCTGGAAGACGTCGAGCAGCGCCTCGACTTCGCCGAGCGACTCCTGGTGCAGCGGCGTGGGCGACCGGGCGCACTGCCCGGATCGGGGGACTGACGGTGGACGACCTTCTGTTCTGGAACCAGGTTGTCATTCCGCTGGCTGGCATGGCCGTGGGCGTGATCCTGGGCTTGCCAATCATCAAGGCCATCGTTCGACGGCTCGAGCGGCGGCCGGACGATGCCGGGCTCGAGAGCGCAAAGCTGGGGGCCGAGCTGTCGGAGCTCAAGGGGCGACTCGAGGCCGTCGAGAATCTGGCGAGCCGAGTCGGCGAGATCGAAGAGCGGGTAGACTTCGCCGAGCGGTTGCTCACGCGGCATCGGGAGGCTGGGCGACTGGGCGGTCCCCACCAGCCGGGGGAGTAGGCCAGTGGAAGACATCCTCGCGATCGTTCTCATCTTTGGCGGGGGGTCGGCGTTCCTGTTGGCCATTTCGCCGATCGGGCGTGCCCTGGCGGACCGGATCCGCTCCGGGTCACTGGTTGCGTCGGCTGAGACCCTGGGCCGGATTCAGGAGACCCAACAGGAGATCCTGGATGATCTCGAGTCGGTGCGGCAAGAGCTCACCGACCTTCAGGAGCGGATGGACTTCACGGAACGGCTGCTGGCCCGGCACCGTGAAACGGGTCACTTGCCGGGCGGGACCCCTGCCCCCCGCGCGGAGGATGGCTGACGCCTCCCGACATCCCGGTGCCGGTCGGGCGGTGCCTCCCGGGCTCTACGCCGGGGGGCCGGGCGGGGCAACGTTGGTGCGCTGACTGGCGAGGCGTATAATGGAATGGATATTCATGGCCATCGCGCTGGTGATGGTGGCGCGTTCACCCGTGGGGGTGGCGCTGGCGGAACGGATTCGATCCGGCCCGCCGGGCGGTGTTGCCGGGCCGCGGTTCGAGGAGTTCGCGGCGCAGGTCGCTGAGGATGTCCGGGTGCTGCGCGAGGAAGTGGCCGAACTGAGCGAGCGCGTCGATTTCACGGAGCGAGCGCTGACCGCGATGCGGCGCAGCGACGCGCTGCCGGATGGGCAGAGCCGCACATGACGGAACAGCGGGTGCTCGGGGCGGGCCGGGGCGCGCCGAGCGGCGAGGTGAGGCGTGATCCGGCAGCCCGTTCCTCCGAGGAGGCGTGAGCGGATATGGGCATCTTTCAACGGATGTCAACCGTCATCAGGTCGTGGGTCAACGCGCTGATTGGAAAAGCCGAAGACCCCCAGAAAATGCTCGAGCAGCTGGTGCTCGACATGCGATCGCAGTTGGCCAAGACCAAGCAGGATGTGGCGGCGGCAATCGCCGACGAGAAGAAACTGCTGGCGCAAGTCGAGAAGGAGAAGCAACAGGCCGATGAGTGGGAGCGCCGCGCGATGCTCGCGGTGCAGGAAAACCGCGACGATCTGGCCAAGCAAGCGCTGATGCGGCACAACGAGCACGTGCAGCACGCCCAGGCGCTGCACGAAACGTGGGTCAAGCACAAGGCGGACACGGAAGCCCTAAAGGATCAGCTTCGCGTTCTCAACGACAAGATCGAAGAGGCCAAGCGGAAGAAGAACATCCTGATTGCGCGGGCCCGGCGGGCGGAGGCCCAGGGGCGCATTCAGGCCACCATGGCCGGCATGTCGGACCAGAGCGCGTTCGAGAGCTTCGAACGCATGGCGGAGCGGATCGAGGACATGGAACGCCAGGCGATCGCGGCGGCCGAGCTGGCGGGAGAGCTGACCGGGGATACGCTGGCCCGGCAGTTCGACCAGCTGGAATACCGCGGGTCGGCCGATCAGCAGTTGCTCGATCTCAAGCGGAAGATGGGCGTGCTGCCGGGCGCGCCCTCGGCTGAGGCCCGCCAGCTGCCGACCGGGAAGGCTGGAGAGCCCGTGGCGGAGGCGGAGGTGATGGACGAGGAGGATCGTAAGGAGCCCGGATGACCGAGGCCGGCAGCCGAGGGCTCGCGGCCACGCTGGTTGGTCTCTTTGCCGTCGGCCTCCTGCTGCTGTTCCTCGGCCGGGTGACCCAGGTGCTGTTGTTGCTGTTTCTCGCCACGCTCCTGGCAACCTTCCTCTCGGCGCTCACCAGTTACATCGTTCGGCTCACCGCGTTGTCGCGCGGCATCGCGCTCGCGATGACCGTCGTTGTCACGGGACTGGCGGGCGCGGGCATCGCGGCGCTGGTGCTTCCGCCGGTCATCGGGCAGACCCAGGATCTCATCGCATCGCTTCCCGCGCAGGTAGAGCGGCTCGAGGCCGGCTTGCTGCGCCTGGTGCGGCAGTACCCCGTGCTCGAGCGGACCGCCCTGGGGCCTCAGGGCGGCGGCTTCGTGGAAGGCATCGTGGATGACGTCACCGCGTTTCTGCGTGCTTCGTTCGTGCCCTACCTCAGGGCCAGTGGCGCCCTGCTCATCGAGCTGGTGAGCGTGCTCGCCATGGCGCTGTACCTTGCGCGCGAACCCGAGACCTATCGGGCGGGTCTCGTGGCCGTGGTTCCGCCGCGCGTCCGCCACATTGCGCGCACCGTGCTGGCGGATCTGGGCGCGGTGCTCCGCGCCTGGATCTGGGCGCAGCTGCTCGCCATGGCCGTGCTGGCCGTGCTCACGGCCGTCGGTCTGTGGGTCCTCCGAGTCCCCTACGCACTGGCGTTCGGGGTCTTCACCGGCGTGGTGGCCATCGTGCCGTTCTTCGGCTCCATTGTCTCGACGCTGCTGCCGGCGTTGTTCGTGCTCGGGAGCAACGGCTGGGTGCACGCGCTCGCAGTGGCGCTGCTCGGGGTGGCGATTCACTTGATCGAGGCCAACGTCGTCGCACCGCTGATCTTCCAGGAGCGTATCCGCCTGCCCCCGGTACTCACCATCATGAGTGTTCTGATCATGGCCACGCTGGTCGGGGCCCTCGGCCTCGTCCTCGCTGTCCCTCTGCTCGCCACCGTCATCGTCGTGGTGCGCCACGTGCTCGTGGAACAGCTCTACGGCGACGCCCCGCGCGACGTGGTGCCCTCCGCCGTCCTGGTGTCCACCACCGGCGAAACCCGGGCGGTGAGAGTCTCGGAGTAGCCCGCAACGATTTGGTACGCGCTGCGGCAAAATGATGCCGGGCGCTCGACCCTCCTCTCTTAGGTTGGCGTTGTCCGACAGCGGACCCGTCGGACGGCCGGCCTCAGCGCCGTGTCAACGTGCACGGAAAGGAGGGAAGTCACATGAAGCGATTCCTTTGGGCCCTGTTGCTGGCTGGTGCGTTCGGCGTGGCGCCGAACCCTAAACCGGCCGATGCAGCT
>CAZVKD010000013.1:0-20527 GCA_964627675.1 uncultured Gemmatimonadaceae bacterium | reverse complement strand
CCCGCCACGGCCGCGGGCTACGGCGGCGTCCGGGCGAGCGTGAGCGTCGCGACCGCGCTGCGCCGCTACCGGGCGTATGACTCGACCGTCACGGGGCTGCTCGAGACGCGATTCCCCCTGACCATGGTGGGCGGCCGCGTCACCGGGACGCCGCTGTCCTTCGCGGTGAGCGCGGCGCCGTATCTCGAGCGGTCCTTTGACTTCCGAACCACGGGCGTGACCGTGCTGCGCGGGGACACGGTGACCGTAACGGATCGGGTGTCGTCGGACGGCGGGATGAGCGATCTCCGGGGGGCGCTGGCGTTCCGGGTGCGCCGGGTGGTGGCCCTCGGGGCGGCGGTGCACCTGCTTGCCGGGTCGAGCAAGCTCCGTGTCCAGCGGGAATTCTCGAACAGCGACTATCGTCCGTTCTCGCAGCAAAGCGATCTCACCTTTACGGGGGCCGGCGTCTCGATCGGCGCGGTGGCAAGCCTCGCGCCCGGGCTCCAGCTTGCCGGCGCGCTTCGCACCGACACGCGACTTAGAACCGCGCAGCAGAACTTCCCTGCCGTCTCCGTGGACCTGCCCGTGACGGCCACCGGTGGCGTCTGGCTGCAACCCCTGCCGCGCCTGGTCTGGTCCACTACCGCCCAGTGGCGATCCTGGTCTGCGGCACAGAACGATTTCGCAGGCGGGGTCACCGCCTTCGACACGTGGGATATCGCGACCGGGCTGGAGCTGGGTCGGACCAGCCCGTTGCGCCTGGGGCTGCGGTACGCCACGCTGCCGTTCAGCGCGCGTCCGGAGCAGGCGCACGACTTCACGCTGAGCGCCGGCACCGCGCTGCGACTTGCCCAGCGCGTCTCGGCTGATCTCGTGGTGGAACGCTCCACCCGCTCGGGCGCTGGCGCGAGGGAGCAGGTGTGGTATTTCGGCGTGGGGGTTTCGGTGGCGCCATGATGCGGGTCTACCTCCACACGTTTGGCTGCAAGGCGAACCAGTACGACACGGAGACGGTTCGCGAGGCGCTGGCCGCCGCGGGCGCGGGCGTGGTGTCGGACCCGCGGCGGGCGGATGCTGCCGTGGTGAACTCCTGCACGGTGACCGGTGCCGCCGAGCGAAAAATGCGCGGCCTCGTTCGTCGGCTGGCGCGGCTGTCGCCGGGTGTGCCGACCGTGGTCATGGGCTGCGCCGCGGCGCGCGACGACGGCACGATCGCCTCACTCCCCGGTGTCGCGGGCGTCGTGGGAGGTGCGGATACCTCGCGGGTCCTGGCCGCGCTCGGGCTCAGCGCGGTGGGGCAGGGAACCGGGCTCCGCACGTTCGGCCGCGGGAGCCGGGCCTGGCTCAAGATCCAGGACGGGTGCGACGAACATTGTACGTTCTGCGCGACGACGCTGGCCCGCGGGGCCAACCGGTCGCGGCCCGCGTCGGACGTCCTGGCGGAGGCCGCGCGCCTGGCCCAGCATCACGAGGAGATCGTCTTGACCGGCGTGCACATCGGCACGTACGGACGTGACCTCGCCGACGGGTCGAGTCTGGGGACGCTGGTGGAGGACCTGGTGCGCCGAATCCCGCGCGTCAGGTTCCGGCTGTCGTCGGTGGAAGCCACGGAAGTGGATGGACGGATCGAGGACCTGATGGCCGGCGCGCCCGATCGCCTGGCGCCTCACCTCCACGCGCCGCTGCAGTCCGGCAGCGACCGGTTGCTGCGGCGCATGGGCCGGCACTGGTACACGGCGGCCACGTACGCGGCGCGCGTGGAGCGGCTCGCGGGCCGCCTGGGGCGGTTCGGGCTCGGCGCGGACGTCATGGTGGGATTTCCGGGCGAGACGGACCGGGACCACGAGGCAACCGTCTCGCTGGTGCGCGATCTTCCTTTCACCTATCTACACGTGTTCCCCTACTCTCCCAGGCCCGGCGTGGCGGCCACGCGGCTCGGCTCGCCGGTTGCGGCGCGTGAGTCGGCGCGGCGATCCGAAGAGCTGCGGGCGCTGGCGACCGCTCGGGGAAGCGCGTATGCCGCCTCCCGAGCCGGCACCCAGGCGCGGCCAGGGACGATTCGAGGGGCTCACCGAGGACTACCTCACGGTGCACCTCCCCGCGGATCAGGGGCCGGTGGCGCCGCGCCTCTCGGCCCGCCTCGCTGCCGAGGGCGGCGGGCTCGTGGCCAGAGCGGCCTGAGCGATCATGCCCCGCGTCTTCGTTGAGACCTACGGCTGCCAGATGAACGTGGCGGACACCGAGTTGATCCTCGGCCTCCTCGGACGAGAGAGCTACACCGCCACGGAGGATCCCGCTGAGGCCGATGTGATGCTGGTCAACACGTGTGCCGTGCGGGAGCACGCCGAGCAGCGGGTCATCGGGCGCGTGGGGGAGCTCAAGCGGTTCAAGCGACCGGGGAGCGTGTTGGGCGTGGTGGGGTGCATGGCGCAGCGGCTGGGCCCGGCGCTGCTGGAGCAGGCCGGGCACGTGGATCTCGTGGTTGGGCCGGATGGTTACCGGGGGTTGCCGGATCTCATCGCCCAGGCGCGGGCCGGCGCCCGGGCGGCGCACGTGGCGTTCCGGTCCTGGGAGCACTACGAGGATGTGGCGCCTGCGCGCCGCAGCGGCGGTCCATCCGCCTTCGTCACGGTGCAGCGAGGCTGCGATTATCGGTGCACGTTCTGCATAGTTCCGATGACGCGCGGGCCGGAGCGCAGCCGTAAGCTCGGCCTGGTCGTTCGCGAGGTGGAGGGGCTTGCGGCTCAGGGCACCAGCGAGATCACGCTGCTCGGCCAGACGGTCAACAGCTATCACGACGGCGAGCACGACTTCGCCGACTTGCTGCGCGCGGTGGGCGCGGTGGCCGGCGTGCGCCGGCTCCGGTTCACCAGCCCCCACCCGAACGATTTTTCGGACCGGGTTATCGCGGCCATGGCCGACGTGCCGGCGGTGTGCGAGCACGTGCACTTGCCCCTCCAGAGCGGATCTGCCCGCATCCTCAAGCGGATGCTCCGCCGCTACACCCGCGAGACCTACCTCGCCTGCGTGGAGCGGCTCCGAGCGGCCATCCCGGGCCTGGCGCTCACCACGGACCTCATCGTGGGATTCCCGGGCGAGACGGAGGCCGACTTCGGCGAGACGGAGAGCCTGGTGCGCGAGGTGGGTTTCGACGACGCCTACACGTTCCGCTACTCGGCGCGTGATGGGACACCAGCCGTGCGGATGCGCCATCACGTACCCGACGAGGTGGCCGGCGAACGGCTGGAGCGGCTCATCCACACCGTGCGGGACGTGGCGCGGCGGAAGAACGTGGGACTCGTGGGCACCACGTGGGAAGTATTGGTGGAAAAGAGGGCGCGGCGCGGCGGCCTGCTGCAGGCTCGCACCCGCGCCAACAAAGTGGCGCTCATCGAGGGTCCGGAGGACTGGATCGGGCGGTACCTGGACGTGCGCTTCACGGGCACGAGCGGGGCGACGTTCAGCGCGGCGCCGGTTCGCGCGCCGCGGGAGCTGGTGGTGGTGGGCTAGTCCGGCCGGGGCCCGGCGGTCATGCGGCCGCCGCTAACCCACTTCGTTCTCACCTACGGGGCCGGCCTCTGGGCCGGCCTGGTGCTTCTTATCTCCCCCGGGGTGGCCCTGGTCGCGGCGGTCGCGGGACTGGCCGCGGCGGCCGCGGCGGCCGCCGCGCCTCGAACGCTCCTGATAGGCGCGCTCACCGTGGGCGCGCTCACCGGTGCGCTTGCCGGCGAGGGGGAGCGCGTGGCGTGCAGCCGGGTGTGGGAGCCGGGTCGCCACGCTGCCACCGTGCGGATCGGTGATGCGCCCGGTGAGGCGGGGCTCACGCGCGCCAGGGTGCTCACGGCGCCCGAAGGCTGCGACGGCGAGCTCAAGATCCGGGTGCTTGGTGGATCGGCGCCCGCCGGCGCCACGGCCGTCCTGGTCGGCACGCACAGTCCGCCGGCCGCGTTCCGGGTGACTCAGGTTCGTGTGCTGGGGAGCCGGCGTGCGTGGCGGTTCGCCCTTCGGCAGCGCATCGCCCGGCGGTTCACGGACTTGTACGGCGCCCGAGCGGGCCTGGTACACGCCCTGACGCTGGACCGGCGCGAGGACCTGGATCCGCGGCTGCGGCGCGCCTTTGCGGAGTCCGGGCTGGCCCACCTGCTCGCGATTTCCGGGTTGCACGTCGGTATTCTCGCGGGATGGGTGGTGTTGGCTGGCCGTTGGATGATCGGCCGCACGCGAGCGTGGGCGGCGGCGGCCATCATCTGCTGGGCCTACGTGGTCCTCCTGGGGCTTCCGGCGCCGGCCACGCGGTCGGCCGTCTTCGTGGCCATCAAGGCCGCGTCAATCGCGCGCCAGCGGAACCCCTCGAGCGATACGGTACTGCTGGTCTCGGGCCTGCTGGTGCTCGCGGTGGATCCCCGGGCGGCCACGGACGTCGGCGCGTGGCTCTCCTTTGCGGCGGTGTGGGGCACGGGCCGCGCCAGCCGCCTGGTGCCGCCCGCGTGGCGAGGGCGGGCCTGGGCCCATCTCCTCGCCACGTCGGTCGGCGCCACGGTGGCTACGGCGCCGATTACGGCGTACGTGTTCGGCGCGGTTCCCCTCATTGGCATCGTGGCGAACCTGGGGGCGATTCCGTTGTCTGCCGTGGCGATCCCCGGCGTGTTCGCCAGCCTCGCCAGTCACACGCTGGCAGGGGGGACGGGACTGGTGCTGGCCGCGATGGAATGGGTGGCGCGGGTGGCGGCGGCGGTGCCCGGCGGGCGTATCTCCGCCGCGCCCGGACCTCGCTTTGCGCTGCCGTGGCTCGCGTTGCTGTTCGGGTTGATCTGGGGGACGTCCCGGCGGTGGTCGCCGGAAGCCGTGCGGCGGCTGGTCCGCGTGGCCGTGGCTGCGGCGGGCCTGTGGTGCCTGGCAGCCGTGCCGGGGTGGCGACTCGTCTCGCCGGGGCGCGGCGACCATCTGGAACTGCACGTGCTGGACGTGGGGCAGGGGGACGCCATTGCGATCCGCACCCCGCGGGGGAGCTGGATGGTGGTGGATGCCGGTCCACGCACGCCACGGGAGGACGCCGGGCGCCGCGTGCTGCTTCCGTTCCTGCGACGGCACGGGATTCGCCAACTCGACGTGCTGGTGGCGACCCACGGCGACGCGGATCATCTGGGCGGCGCTCCGGTGTTGGAGCGCGCGCTCGAGCCCGCCCTGGTGCTCGAGCCGGGGCAACCGCTCGGCACCCGGCTGTATCTCGAACACTTGGTGGAGGTGGACGAGCGCGGGCTCGCCTGGCTTCCCGCGCGTGCGGGGGACAGCCTCGCGCTGGACTCCGTGGTCGTGACCGTCTTGCATCCCACCGGCGCATGGATCGCCACCGAGCTCGAGCCCAACGAGAACTCGGTCGTGCTCCGAGTACGGTATCGGGGCTTCTCCGCACTGTTGATGGGGGACGCGGGCACGTCCGTCGAGCGACGCCTCGCCGGCTCCGTTGGCCCAGTGGACCTGCTGAAGGTCGGGCATCACGGCTCCGCCGGCAGCACCGGAGACGCATGGGTGCAGGCGCTCCGGCCTCGGGTGGCGGTGATCAGCGTGGGGCGGAATCGCTACGGACATCCCGACCCTGGCGTGCTGGCCAGGCTGGCCCGGCACGGCGCCCGGGTGTTCCGCACCGATCGGGGCGGCACCGTGACGGTGCGGTCGGACGGACGCTATTTTGAGGTCATCCAGGGGGAGCCAACCAGCTGGCTGGAGGCCATCCGGTGCCGAGTCCGTCCATTGTCACGATCGAGCGATTCATCATCGAGCAGGAGCGGCTGCACCCGGCCGCGACGGGAGAGCTTTCCAACCTCCTCTACGACATCGCGCTCGCCGCCAAGATCATCTCCGGGTACGTAAGGCGCGCCGGCCTGCTCGACGTCCTGGGACGTGTGGGTCGGGTCAACGTGCAGGGGGAAGAACAACAGAAGCTCGACGTGCTGGCGAACGAAACCATGAAGGCGGCGCTGGCCCACACGGGGCGCCTGTGCGTCATGGCCTCCGAGGAAGACGAGGGGGCGATCCCGACGCCGCGCGAGTATCGCGCGGGCAAGTACGTGCTGTTGTACGATCCCCTGGACGGGTCGTCGAACATTGACGTCAACGTCTCCATCGGCACGATCTTCTCGGTGCATCGCCGCATCACGGACTCGGGTCCCGGGCAGTTGCGGGATCTGATTCAACCGGGGAAGAAGCAGGTCGCGGCCGGCTATGTGATCTACGGATCGAGCACGGTGATGGTGTACACCTCGGGGCACGGGGTGCACGGGTTCACGCTCGATCCCTCCATCGGCGAGTTCCTGCTGTGGAATGCCGACATCAAGACGCCGCCCGTGGGGAGCTATTACTCCGTCAATGAGAGCAATTATCCGCGCTGGAGCCCGGGCTACCGAAAGGCGGTGGACGCGCTCAAGGGCGCCGACGGCAAAGGCGCCAAGAACGCGCGCTACATCGGCTCGCTGGTGGCGGATTTCCATCGCAACCTGATCGCGGGTGGCATCTTCCTCTATCCGGCGGACACCAAGTCCCCCGGGGGCAAACTCCGATTGCTGTACGAAGCCGCCCCCCTGGCGTTCGTCGCGGAGCAGGCCGGGGGCGCGGCGTCCGACGGGGTCAGGCGCATCCTGGACATCGAGCCGACCGAGCTGCATCAGCGCACGCCGCTGGTGATCGGCAGTCGCGAGGACGTGGCGTTCGTCGAACGCACGCTCCGGGAAACGGACGGCGCCGCCCGGTGACGGACGAGCGGCGATCGCCTTCAGGCCTGCCGCTCCTGCCCGTGTACGGGCCGGCGGATGCCCCCCCGCCGTCACCGGAGCGGCCGGGCGAGTTCCCGTTCACCCGCGGGATCCACGCCAGCATGTACCGGGGGCGGTTGTGGACCATGCGCCAGTACGCGGGCTATGGGACCGCCGAGGAGACCAACGCGCGGTTTCGCGAGCTGCTCGCCGCTGGTCAGTCGGGTCTCTCGGTCGCCTTCGACCTCCCCACGCAGATGGGCTACGACTCGGACGCTCCGGTGGCGGACGGCGAGGTGGGCCGGGTGGGCGTCGCGATTGATACGGTGGACGATCTTGCCCGCCTGTTCGACGGGATCCCCCTCGATCAGGTGTCAACCTCCATGACCATCAACGCCACGGCGGCCGTGCTGCTGGCGATGTACATCGTCGTGGGCGAGGAGCGCGGCATTCCGCGCCAGGAGCTGCGGGGCACGGTGCAGAACGACGTCCTCAAGGAGTACGTGGCGCGCGGGACGTACATCTTCCCCCTGGAGCCCTCGCTCCGGCTGGTGACGGACATGTTTCGCTTCGTTGCGGCGGAGCGCATGCCGTTCAACCCGATCTCGATCAGCGGCTATCACATGCGCGAGGCCGGATGCACCGCGGTGCAGGAGATCGCCTTCACGTTCGCCAACGCCATCGAGTATCTCGACCGGGCCGTGCGGGCCGGACTCGACGTCAACGACATCGCGCCGCGCGTCTCGTTCTTCTTCGCCGCGCACAACGACCTGTTCGAAGAGGCCGCCAAGTTTCGCGCGGCGCGGCGACTGTGGGCGCGCCTGGTGCGGGAACGCTACGACGGAAACGACCAGAGCTGCCGCCTGCGGTTTCACACCCAGACCGGCGGCTCCACGCTCACGGCCCAACAACCGGCGAACAACGTGGTGCGGGTCGCGGTGCAGGCCCTGGCCGCCGTGCTGGGAGGCACCCAGTCCCTGCACACCAACGCGTTTGACGAGGCCCTGGCGTTGCCGAGCGCCGACTCGGCGCGCCTGGCGCTGCGGACCCAGCAGATTCTGGCGTTCGAAACCGGAGTGCCCAACACGGTGGACCCGCTGGGCGGCTCATACTACGTGGAGTCGCTGACCGAGGCGCTGGAGCGCGAGGCCCGACAGCTGCTACGGCGGGTCGAGAACATGGGTGGCGCGGCGCGGGCCATCGAGTCGGGGTTCTTCCAGCAGTCCATCGCGCATGCGGCCTACCAGTATCAGCGCGCGGTGGAACGGGAGGAGATGGTGGTCGTTGGGGTCAATCGCTTCACGACTGATGAGGAGCGCCCGCGGATTGAGGCCCCGGACTATCCCGGCCTGGAAGCGGCACAGCGGGACCGCCTGCGGCGCGCCCGAGCGAACCGTGAGACGCGGGCGTGGGAGGCGGCACTGGCTGCGTTGAAGGAGGCCGCGGAGCACCCCTCCGCCGCGGTGATGCCGGCGATTCTCGATGCCGTTCGCGCCCGCGCGACCGTGGGTGAGATCTCCGATGTGCTGCGGCGAGCGTGGGGAACCTATCGGCCGGCACGGGACGTGGCGGGGGTGGCTTCGGCGTAGCTCCTCGTCCGACACGATGCTGGGGTCGGCCGGCAGGCATCGCTCGACTCAGCCATGACGCGCCCTGGCATCTCGTCTTGACCGGCCTGCACCCGGCGCATAACCTTAAGCGCCCCAATAAATTACGTAACGTATTCCGCCCCATGCCGACGTACCATTATCGCTGCCCGTCCTGCAGCCACGAGTTCGAGCGCTTCCACAAGATGAGCGTGAAGGTCGCGCCCAAGTGTCCCAAGTGCGCCCGGCGAACGGAACGAGTGATCTCCGGCGGCGCCGGGCTCGTATTCAAGGGGTCGGGTTTCTACATCACGGACTATAAGCGGTCTGAGAAGAAACCGGACGAGGACGCTGGCCGAAAAGGGGAAAAACCCGCCAAGACCGAGTCCGCCGCCAGCGGGGACAAGCCGCCCAAGCCGCCCAAATCCCCCGGAGCGGAATCCTGAGACAGCTCGGGGCCGACCGGCTCCGGGACGTCCTGCGCCGGGTGGTGGATGGCCTGGGCTTCCCGGAAGCCGAGTTGTCGCTGGAACGTCCGCGAGACCGGGGCCACGGGGATCTCGCCACCAACATCGCGATGAAACTCGCGCCGCGCATGAAGCGGCCACCGCGGGATGTGGCGCGGGCGATCCTCGAGCGGGCGCAGTTGCCCCCGGACGTGGTTGCCAGGACCGAGATCGCCGGTCCCGGTTTCATCAATTTCTGGCTCGCGCCGGTTGCCCTGGCCGATGTCTTGCCGCGCCTGCTCGAGGCGGGGTCGGGCTGGGGGCGCTCCGACCGGGGCGGGGGCCGGCGGGTGAACGTGGAGTTCGTGTCGGCCAACCCCACGGGCCCGCTGCACGTGGGTCATGGCCGGCAGGCCGTGCTGGGCGATGCCATCGCCTCGCTCCTGGAGGCCACGGGTTGGAACGTCACGCGAGAGTTCTATTACAACGACGCGGGCGCGCAGATCATGAAGCTCACCCGGAGCGTCCAGGCCCGCATCCGCCAGCTGCGGGATCCGTCCGCGGCGTTTCCGGAGGACGGCTACCTCGGCGATTACGTTCGGGAAGTGGCACAGAGTTACGTGGCCGCCAATCCCGACGATCCCGAAGGGGCCGATCTGGAGCGGGTTCGGCGCTTCGCCGTGGGCGTCATGCGACGGGAGCAGGACCGGGATCTTCAGGCCCTGGGAGTGAAATTCGACGTGTACTCCCTCGAGTCCTCGCTCTACGAGCAGGGCAAGGTGGAGCGCACGGTGAGCCGCCTGGTGGCCGCGGGACACGCGTACGAGAAGGACGGCGCGTTGTGGCTGCGAACCACGGACTTCGGAGACGACAAGGACCGCGTGATGCGCAAGAGCCCCGACAAGGGCGGCGAGTACACCTACTTCGTGCCGGACGTGGCCTATCACGTGACCAAGTGGGAGCGCGGGTTCAGGCGGGCCATCAACGTGCAAGGGGCCGATCACCACAGCACCGTGACCCGGGTGCGCGTGGGGCTCCAGGCCCTGGAGATGGGGATCCCCGAGGGCTATCCGGAATACGTGCTGCACCAGATGGTGACCGTCATGAAGAGCGGCGAAGAGATGAAGATCTCCAAACGGGCGGGGAGCTACATCACGCTGCGCGACCTGGTGCAGGAAGTGGGCGCCGACGCGGTGCGCTACTTCTTCTTGATGCGCAAGAGCGACTCGCACTTCGTATTCGACGTGGACCTGGCGACGAAACAGTCCGAAGAGAATCCGGTGTACTACGTGCAGTACGCGCACACCCGCATGGCGGGCATCTTTCGCACGGCGGGGCTGGAGCCGCAGCGCCTGAGGGCCTCGGAAGTGGACCTCGGGGTGCTTCAGGAGAGCGAGGAGCTGGAGTTGCTCAAGACGCTGGCCGAGTTCCCGGCGGTCGTGGACGTGGCGGCCGAGCGATTAGAGCCGCATCGGATCGTGGCGTACCTGGAGCAACTGGCGCAGCTGGTGAACGGCTGGTACCACCGCCATCGAGTGATCGGCGCGGGGGAGCCGCTGGAGCAGGCCCGGCTGGTGCTGGCCCGCGCCGTGCAGATCGTGCTGGCCAGCGGATTGGGACTCCTGGGCGTGACGGCGCCGGAGAGAATGTGAGCTGGAAGAAGGTTGTGAAGGTTGTGAAGGTTGTGAAGGTTGTGAAGGATGTGAAGGATGTGAAGGTTGTGAAGGTTGTGAAGGATGTGAAGGTTGTGAAGGTTGTGAAGGTTGTGAAGGTTGTGACAGGTGTGAAGGTGGGGGAAGGTTTGGTTCGCCCCGTCCTTCACGACCTTCTCCGTCCTTCCCGACCTTCCCCCACCTTCGCGGAGGCGATCGCGTGAGTTTGCTCGTGGTCGGTAGCGTCGCGCTCGATTCGGTGGAAACACCCTTTGGCAGCACGGCCGACGCGCTCGGCGGATCGGCGGTGTTCTTCGCGTTCGCGGCCAGCTTGCTGCACCCCGTGCAAATGGTGGGCGTGGTCGGCTCCGATTACCCCATCGGCCAGCTCGAGCGCCTCAAGGAGCGCGGCGTGGATCTCTCGGGCGTGGAGCGCCGGGGCGGCGAGAGTTTCCGCTGGAAAGGCAAGTACTCCTACGATCTCCAGAACCGCGAGACACTCGACACCAGGCTCGGCGTGTTCGCCGAGTTCGTGCCCCGCATCCCGCCCGGCTTCCGCGAAGCCCGGTACGTGTTCCTCGGCAACATTGATCCGCAGCTCCAGCTCGGCGTGTTGGATCAGATCAAGCGCGCCCGGTTCGTGGCGTGCGATACGATGAACTACTGGATCAACAGCAAGCGGGACGTCCTGCTCCAATTGCTGCGCCACATTGATCTGCTCATGGTGAACGACGCCGAAGCGCGCGAGCTGTCCGGGGACTGGAACGTGTATCGCGCGGCGCGGTGGATTCTCCAGCGCGGACCGCGCATGGTGGTGATCAAACAGGGCGTGTACGGCGCCGTGCTGGTGAACGACAACCGCGTCTTCTACGTCCCCGCCTTCCCGCTGGAGGAAGTGTTCGACCCCACGGGCGCGGGCGATGCGTTCGCGGGCGGCTTCATGGGGCATCTGGCGCGCACCGACGATCAGTCCCCAGCCGGCCTGCGCCGGGCCATGGTGTACGGCGCGGCGATGGGCTCGTTCGCGGTGGAGCGGTTTTCCACGCTCCGCTTCGACGAGATCGGGCCCGCAGAAGTGACGGCGCGCGTGCGGGAGTTCGCCGACCTGGTGCAGTTCGACATTGATCCGCAAGTCGTCCATGCCGGCTGAGCGGTATCGCGCCGCGGGCGTGGACCTCGAGGCGGCCGAGCGCGTCAAGGGGCGCATCGGGCAGGCGGTGGCGACCACGCGCACGGCCCTGGCCCGGGGGCGGCTGGGCGGCTTCGGGGGCATGGTCCGGATCCCGGCGGGCCTGGCGGAGCCCATGCTGGTGATGAGCACCGACGGCGTGGGCACCAAGGTGCTGGTCGCCCTGCGCGCCGGGAGGCACGACACGGTGGGCGAAGATCTCGTGAACCACTGCGTGAACGACATTCTGGTGCACGGCGCCACGCCCATCGCGTTTCTCGATTACATCGCCGGGGCGGCGCTGGACGATGCCACCGTCCTCGCCCTGGTCGACGGCGTCGCTCGCGGGTGCCGGGCGCACGAGATGACCCTGGCGGGCGGGGAGACCGCGCAAATGCCGGACGTCTATCAACCGGGGCATTACGACCTGGCGGGAACCATCGTGGGCGTGGTGTCCGAGTCGGACGCGCTGCATGGCGATCAGGTGCGCCTGGGAGACGTGCTCGTGGGCTACGCCTCGAGCGGGCTCCACACCAACGGCTACACGCTCGCCCGGCGGGTGCTGTTCGACGAGATGGGACTCGACCTTGGCTCGGTCATCCCGGAACTCGGAGGAACCCTGGGTGACGTGCTGCTCGCCGTCCATCGAAGCTACTGGCGCGCCATTGGCCCGGTCCTGGAGCAGGTTCACGCGCTGGCGCACATCACGGGCGGTGGGATCCCCGGCAATGTGGCTCGCTCCTTACCAGATGGGTGCCAGGCCGCGGTGGAGCGAGCCACCTGGCCGGTCCCCGCCGTGTTTGAGGTGATCGCCGCCGGCGGACGGGTGGATCGAGACGAGATGTACCGCGTCTTCAACATGGGCCTGGGCATGATCGCGATCGTTTCGCCGGCCAGGGAGGCGCGCGTGCGCGCGGCGGCGGCGCAGGCGGGCGTGGAGACGTGGATGGTCGGGGAGATCGTGGCAGGGCAGGGCGTCGTTCTGCGCTGAGGTCCCGTGACCGAACAAGAGGCGATGGACCGCGCGCTGGCCCTGGCGGCGACCGGCTGGGGGCGCGTGGCGCCCAACCCGCTGGTCGGGGCCGTGCTGCTGCGCCATGGCGCCGTGATCGCCGAGGGATACCACGCGGAATTCGGGGGCGCGCACGCGGAGGCGGCGGCGCTGGCGGCCTGCGGCGATGCGACCGGCGCCACGTGCGTGGTGAACCTGGAGCCCTGTGCCCATCAGGGGAAAACGCCGTCGTGCGCGGCGGCACTGGTGCGCGCCGGTGTGCGACGGGTGGTGGCGGCGATCCGCGATCCCGATCCCGTCGCTCGCGGGGGCGCCGAGGTGCTGCGGGCGGCGGGCGTGGAGGTGGAGTTCGGGCTCGGCGATCGCGCGGCCGCGGCGCTCAATGCGCCGTTCCTGTGGGCCACCGCACGCCCCGCGCGCCCGTTTGTGGCCCTCAAAGTCGCCACCTCGCTCGACGGATTCCTGGCCGATGCGGAGGGCAAGTCCCAGTGGATCTCCGGGCCCGAGGCTCGCGAGTACGCGCACTGGCTGCGGGCCGGCTATGACGCCATCGCCGTGGGACATCGGACGGCCGTACGGGATGATCCCCAACTCACGGTGCGCGGGCCGGTCGTGCCGCGGGTTCCGCCCTGGCGCGTGATCTTCGCGCGGGAGCAGGTGGAGGCCGGGCTGCGGGTCTTCGCCGATCGGCTGGCAGAGCGAACGGTCGTGCTGGTGAATCCCGGCGCCGCGGGTCGGGTGGAGCGGGAGATCGGGTCGAGGGGCGTGCGGGTGATTGCCGCGGCCAATCTGGCGGCGGGTCTCGAAGCCCTGCGCTCACTCGGCGCGCGCTCGCTCTTGGTCGAAGGCGGCGGGCGGCTCCACACCGCCTTCCTGGGCGCCGGTCTGGCCGACCGGGTGTACTGGATCCATGCCCCGGTGTGGCTGGGGACCGGCGTGGCGGCCTTTGGCGCGCGGGATCCCGTGACGCTGGACGGGGCAGCAGCGTGGAGCGTCGTCGAGCGTCGGGCGCTGGGGCGCGATAGCTTATTGGTGGTGGATCGCGAGTTATGTTTGCCGGTATCGTGACGGCCATCGGCCGCGTGAGCGAGGCCAACCGCCGCCCCGAGGGGCTGAGCCTCGCCGTGGAGTCGCCCTACAGCGACCTCGTGGTTGGCGAGAGCATTGCGGTGAGCGGTGTTTGCCTGACGGTGACCAGTGTTACGGGCGGCCGGTTCACCGCGGATGTGATGGGCCCCACGAGGGATCGCACCCGGCTGGGGGAACTCCCGGCTGGCAGCGCGGTGAACCTCGAACGCTCGCTCGCGGTCGGTGATCGGGTGGGCGGGCACTTCGTGCAGGGGCACGTGGATGGCCTGGGGCGCGTCACGCGGGTGCGCGAGAGGGGTGACACGATGTACGTGGACATCGAACTGCCACCGGACGTGGCCCAGGTGACGGTGGTGCACGGCTCGATCGCGGTGGATGGCGTGAGTCTGACCGTGAACGCCATCCCGGAGCCGGGTGCGGTTCAGGTGGCCCTCATCCAGTTCACCCGGACCCGGACGACGTTGGGAAGCGTTCGCGTCGGTGATCGGTTGCACATAGAGGCGGATATGATAGGGAAACTGGTTCGACAGATGCTACACCCGTGGCTTCCCGCGCCCGCGGGATCGCGTTGAGGAGCGCCGATGCCGTTGGGGACCATTGAACAGGCCGTTGAAGACATCCGCGCCGGCCGCATCGTTGCGGTGGCGGACGACGAGGACCGCGAGAGCGAGGGCGACCTGGTGTGTGCGGCGGAGATGGTCACGCCGGACGTGATCAACTTCATGGTGAAGTATGGGCGCGGTCTCGTATGTCTGGCGCTGACGCCCGAGCGCTGTCGCGAACTTGCCCTGCCGCAGATGGCGGAAGAGAGCACCGAGGGTTTCGGGACCGCCTTCACGGTGAGCGTGGACGCCGCAGGGCGCTTCGGCGTGACCACCGGGATCTCGGCCGCCGATCGGGCGCGCACCATCCAGGTCGCCATCGCGCCCGAAACCGAGCCAAGTGATCTCCGCCGGCCGGGGCACGTCTTCCCGCTCCGGGCGAGGCCGGGCGGCGTGCTGCAGCGCGTGGGACACACGGAGGCGAGCGTGGATCTTGCCCGCCTGGCCGGGCTCAAGCCGGCAGGCGTGATCTGCGAGATCCTGTCGGATGACGGGACCATGATGCGGCTGCCCCAGCTCGAAGCCTTCGCGGAGCGCCACCAGTTGACGCTGGTCACCGTCGCCCAGCTGGTGGCCTACCGCCTGAAGACCGAACGGTTGGTGCATCGCGTGGCCGAGGCCCGGCTGCCCACGCCGTTCGGGGAGTTCAGGATCATCGGCTATCGCAACGACGTGGACGCCCGAGAGCACGTGGCGCTGGTGTACGGCGACGTGGCGGGCCGGCCGGGCGTACTGGTTCGCATGCACTCCAAGTGCATGACGGGCGATGTCTTTGGATCTCAGCGCTGCGATTGCGGATGGCAGCTCCAGAGCTCCATGCGCATGATCGCCGAAGAGGGCGCCGGGGTGGTGGTGTACCTGGATCAGGACGGGCGCGGGATCGGGCTGCTGAACAAGCTCAAGGCGTACGAGCTTCAGGACGCGGGTCACGATACCGTGGAAGCCAACGAGCGCCTGGGGTTCGCGCCGGACCTGCGGGACTACGGCATCGGGGCGCAGATCCTCGTGGACCTGGGGCTCCGGTCCATCCGCGTGCTGACCAACAACCCGCGCAAGCTCGTGGGCCTCGACGGATACGGGCTCGAGTTGGCCGGTCGTGTCCCGATCGTGCCGGATCCGCACGATGAGAACCGCGCCTACCTCGACGTGAAGCGGGACAAGCTCGGTCACCTGCTGGCCCACTGACGTGCCCTCCAGGTCTCGCACCCGGCGTCGGCCCCGGGCGGTGGTCGCCGTCAGCCGATTCAACGAGGACGTCACGCGCCGCCTGCTGGACGGCGCGCTCCATACGCTGCACGACGCCGGGTGGCCGCGGGACGCCGTGGATGTCATTTGGGTGCCGGGCGCCTTCGAGCTGCCGCTGGTGGTTGATCGAGCGCTTGCCACCGGGCGATACCGGCTGGCGGTGGCGCTCGGTGCGGTGATCCGAGGGGAAACGGCGCATTTCGAGTACGTGGCGGGGGCTGCCACGACCGGACTGGAAGCGGCGGCGCGGGCGCGGGGGGTGCCGGTGGGATTCGGCGTACTGACCTGCGATACGGAGGAGCAGGCGCTGGCCCGGGCCGGCGGGTCCGAGGGGCACAAGGGCGTGGAGGCGGCGCTCGCGGCGCTGCACACGCGGCGGGTCCTCGACGCCTTGGAGGATGGTGCTCCGGCCTGAGACCCGCGCCCGCGCGCGAGCGCTGCAGATCCTGTACGCGTGGGAGATCCAGGGACGGCCGGACCTGCGAGGTGTGGTGGACGGGTTGGGGCGCGGGCCGGCGGAGAACGTTGCCGCGGTGGAACTGGCCGGGCGGGTGGCGGCCGACGTGGAGGGGCTGGATCGCGAAGTGTCCCGGGCGGTCGAACATTGGCGGCTCGAACGCATCGGCCTCGTGGAGCGGATCGTCCTGCGCCTGGCGGCGCACGAGCTGCTGGCCGCTAGGGCTCCGGCCCCGGTGGTGATTGACGAGGCCATCCGGCTCGCGCGCTGGTTCGCCGGGCCGCGGGCGCCGGCGTTCGTGAACGGCGTGCTCGACGCGGTGGCCCGGCACCTGGGGCGGCTGTGAGGATCCTGGCCGTCAACTGGCTGGACCGGGAGAACCCCCAGGGCGGCGGCGCGGAGCTGCATTTTTTCGAGATCTTCAGGCGCCTGGTGACGCGTGGCCATTCGGTGACGCTCATCGCGTCGGGGTTCGCAGGGGGGGCGCCCCGCGCCGTGATTGACGGCATCGCGGTCCGGCGTGTGGCGCGGCGGTATTCGTTCGCCTGCCGCGCGCGCGCCCAGGTCCGGGCCGCGCTGGCGGAAGGGCGGTGGGACATCGTGGTCGAGGACGTCAACAAGCTCCCCCTGTATCTCCCCGGGATCACCGACCTGCCGGTGTACGTGATCGTCCCGCATCTCTTCGGAGCGACCGCGTTTCGCGAAGCGGCCTGGCCGGTGGCCGCGACGGTGTGGCTCGCCGAACAGGCCGTGCCCTGGGTGTACCGCCGGTCGCAGTTTCACGCCATCTCGGAGAGCACCCGGGACGACCTCGTGCGTCGCGGCGTCGCCCCCCACCGCATTCGCGTGATTTTTCCCGGGGTGGATGCGGCGTGGTTCACGCCGGACCCGGAGCGGCGCGCGGCGGAGCCCACCTTTCTGTACGTCGGTCGGCTGAAGCGTTATAAAGGAGTGGACGTGGCGATTCGCGCCGTGGAGGAGCTGCGATCTCGCGGCCGATCGGTGGTCCTCCAGATTGCCGGCGAGGGTGACGATCGGCCGCGCCTGGAGCGATTGGTCCGCCGGGCGAAGCTCGAGCCGCAGGTCCGTTTCCTGGGTTTCGTGGACGAGGCGGCGAAGCGAGACCTGTTGCGCGCCGCGTGGGCGGTGGTCTTCCCATCGGCGAAAGAGGGGTGGGGCATCGTCAACGTGGAGGCGGCGGCCTGCGCCACGCCGGCGGTCGCCTCGGACTCTCCGGGGCTTCGGGAATCCGTGCGTCATGGGGCCACCGGGTTGTTGGTGCCGCACGGGGATCCGAGTGCCCTGGCCGACGCCTTGGCGCGCCTCGCCGCCGACCGCGCGCTGGTCACGAAATTGGGTGAGGCCGCGCGCGGGTTTGCCGCGGGGTTTTCCTGGGAAGCCGCCGCGAGCGCGACGGAATCCCATCTCCTGGAGACGATCGCTGCCGCTCGAGCGAGCGGTAAGGAGCCCTGATCAATGCAGACGATAGTCACGGCCCGTCATTGCGAAGTGCCGGATGCGCTGCGCAAGGTCGCCGTAGAGGTGATTGGCCGGGTGGCCAAGGTGGCGCGGCGCCCCCAGCGGGCACAGGTCGTGTTTGACACCGACCACAGTCGCAAGGTCGTCGAGTTGCAGGTGTCGCTCCCTCGCGGGAAGGTGTGCATCGCCTCCGCGGAGGCGGCGGACTTCCGCACGGCGCTGGACCGGGCGGCAGCCCGGCTGCGCCAGCAGCTGCAGAGGCTGGCGCGCCGAACGCCTCGCAACACGCCCAGGGCGATGCGGTAAACGCGTGACCACGCTCAAGGTGAAGGACCTGTTGGCCCAACGGGGCCAGTCCCTCCAGCTCGAGGTGCTGACCGGCGAGACGGGGCTGGATCGGATCCTCACCGTTCCCGAGGCGTCGAGTCCGGGATTGGTGCTGGCGGGGTTCACCCGGCGCTTCATGGCCAAACGCGTGCACGTGCTGGGCGAGACCGAGGTCGCCTATCTCAAGGCGCTGCCGCCGGCCCAACGCCGCGCCACGCTGGAGCGGTTCTTCCAATACGACCTGCCCTGCGTGTTCATCACCAAAGGCCAGGTACCGCCCCGGGAATTGCCGGCCCTGGCCCGGCGGCGCGGGATCCCGGTGCTTCGGTCCGCGCTGAAGACGGCGGAGTTCTACCGCCGGCTCACGCCGTACCTGATGGAAGTCTTCGCGCCCAGCACCACGACCCACGGGTCCCTGGCCGACGTGTACGGCGTCGGCCTGTTGTTCATCGGGCGATCCGGGATCGGAAAGAGCGAATGCGTGCTCGACCTGGTGGAGCGCGGGCACCGGCTCGTGGCGGACGACGTCGTGCATGTGACCCGCAGGGGAGCGGACGTACTCATCGGTCGCGCCAACGAGCTGTCCTACCGGTACATGGAGATCCGGGGAATCGGGCTGGTGGATGTGTCCGCCCTGTTCGGCATTCGAGCGGTGCGGCAGCAAAAGCGGATCGAGGTCGTCGTCGAGCTGGCGGACTGGACGTCGGCCCAGCAGGTGGAACGCACCGGTCTGGACGGGAAATCGAAGACCATTCTCGGCGTACAGCTGCCGCACGTGGTGGTGCCGCTCAATCCGGGCAAGAACATCACGGTGATTTCCGAGGTCGTGGCGATGAACCACCTGCTGCGGTACAGCGGGGTGGACTCGGCGCAGGCGTTCAACGCTCGCCTGCTGCGACGTATGGCCCAACAGCGCGAAACCCGAGAGTATCTCACGGAGGACTATGAGTGAGCGGCTCCGCGGCGTCATCGTTTCGCATGCGGCCGTGGCCCACGCGCTGGTGGAGGCCGTGGGGCAGATCACCGGAGACCGCGAGGCACTCGTGCCGGTGAGCAATGAGGGCTGCAGCCTGGGTACGCTGGGGGACCTGGTCAAGGCGGCCGTGGGCACCCATCCGGCCGTGGTGTTCGTGGACCTTCCCGGCGGCAGTTGTCTTCAGGCGACGGGACAATACATGCGCTCGCGCCATGACGTAGCCGTGGTCACCGGCGTGAACCTGGCCATGCTGGTGGATTTTGTGTATCACCGGGACCTGCCTCCCGCGGAAGCCGCCGAGCGCGCCGCGGAAAGCGGGAAGCGGGCGACGCGCGCCTTCACGCGATGAGTCTGGTCCTCGTGCGCCTGGACGACCGCTACGTGCACGGGCAGGTGGTGGTCGGCTGGGGCCGGGCGCTGCGGGCGGATCGCATTCTCTTGGTGGACGACGCCGTACGCGCGAGCGAGTGGGAGCAGGACCTGTACCGGCTGGGCGTGCCCCCGGAAGTGACGCTCGAGTTTGCTTCGGTCGCCGAGGCCGGGGCGCGCCTGCGGGCACTGGCCGCGGCCGACGAACGCGTGATCGTGATTGTCGGGGACATCGAGACGCTGGAACGCGTGCTCGCCAGTCACCCGCCCATCACCGAGCTCAACATTGGCGGCCTGCATACCGGCCCGGGCCGGCGCCAGCGCCTGCCGTACGTGTTCCTGACGGATACGGAGGCCCGGGCGCTCGAGCGCCTCAGTGATGCGGGAGTCGTGGTGTCGGCGCAGGATGTCCCCACCGGCCCCAGGGTGCCGCTCCGGGAGTTTGCGTGATCGCCGAGCTGCCGTGGTTGCTGCTGTGGGGGACGTTCGTGGGCGTTGACCTCATCAGCTGGCCGCAGAGCATGGTGGCCCGTCCGCTCGTGTCGGGGATCGTGGCGGGGTGGATCGTCGGCGATGTGGCGGCGGGGGCGGCCGTCGGGGTGGTGCTCGAACTGTTTGCCCTCGAACTGTTGCCGGTGGGCGCCGCGCGATATCCGGACTACGGAGTGGCGACCGTGGCCGCCACGGCCGCGGCCAGCGGGGCGCCTGACGTGTTCGGTGTCGGGCCCGGCGTCCTGCTGGGTCTCGCCCTGGCGTACCTGGGCCAGGAGAGCATCCACCTGGCCCGGCGACGCACCGCTCTCGATGTGCGGGCGGCCGCGGCGGCCCTCGACGCCGGCGACCCCGGGGCCATCCGCCGAGTGCATTTTCGCGGGCTCGGTCGCGACGCGCTGCGAGCGCTGATCGTGACGGCCATCGGTCTCCTCGGCGCTCTCGCCCTGCGCACGATGCCGCCCATCGGGGTGCGCGGGGGCGCCTTGCTCCTGCTCGTGGCGCTGGGCGCGGCGATCGGCGTCGCGTCCCTGGGGGCGGCTCGGCTGGCCGGATCCGGTGTGGGGCGGGTGTGGCTGGCGGCCGGCCTGACACTCGGACTGGTGTGGGTGATCCTGCAATGAACCGGGCGCTTGCGCAGGCCTGGCTCCGCTCATTCGCGGTGCAAGGGTCGTTCAACTACGAGCGCATGGTCGGCGTCGGGCTGGCCTACGTCATGGAGCCGTTGCTGCGCGACCTGGCGCGCGCCGGGGAGCCGGCGCGCTATCGCGGTGCGCTGGCGCGCGCGGCGTCCTTCTTCAACGCGCACCCCTACCTGGTGGGCATGGGGGCGGCGGCCCTGGCCCGCGCCGAGCGAGACGCGGTGCCGGAACCGCAGATCCAACGGCTCAAGAGCG
>CAZVKD010000012.1:17965-21999 GCA_964627675.1 uncultured Gemmatimonadaceae bacterium | reverse complement strand
AACTGCCGACACGCGGATTTTCAGTCCGCTGCTCTACCAACTGAGCTACCTGGCCCGGTACAGATTCCTCCAAGCGAACCCGCATAATAGGGGAGTCCCTCCCGGGCGCCAAGTGGATCGGGGCGACCGCCGGCCGCCCCGCTCGCCCCATCAGCACGGGCCGACTGCACCCTCGGTCGCCCCTACGGCCTGAACTCCACCAGCGTCAACTGATACGACTCGCCATCCTCATCCAGCATGGCGACGGCCAGCGGCAGGGCCACGTTGGGCGACACGCACATGTCCAATCGAGTCTCGTTGTTCTGGCGCCAGACGCCGCGGAGGCCGCTCACTCCCGCGTACGCGCAGGTGGACTCCACCTTGAAGGACACCGTCTCGCCATCCTGCGTGAACGTCCACTCGTTGCCCACCGACCACTGCTGCCCACCGAAGAACATGTACATCGGGCTGAACAGCACCAGCGCGCCGGGACCCATCGCCGCCAACTGCATCATCGGAATACCCTGCCCCGGCTGGACCGTGGAGGATGAGCGGAACGAGTCGGTGCCGAGCGCTCCCGCAACCGTCAGCTGGAACATCCCGTTCGCGGCCGGCACCGGTGCCGCAGCGACCGCGGGCTGAGGCATGGGCGCTGGAGCCGCTACCGGTGCCGCCGGCGTCAGGCCACGGAGCAGGTCCTGGTAGCCCGACTCGATGACCTTGGCCAGGTCCGCGACCGCCTGCGTCGTCGCCTGGCCGATGGTGCTCTTCCGATATTCATCGCCGGAGAGATTCACCCGGCCACCCACCGATAGGCCGGCCACCTTGACGTTCCCCAGGAGCGCCGTCTCCGAACCGGTCGCCTGGCCGTTCCCCGCGGCGATCAGCAGCGGCTGCCCTCCGGGGCCCAGTACCTGGACGGAAAGCGACACCGCCGCGATGCTGCGCTGCCGTCCGATTCCCCCGATCCCCACCCGGCCCACGCGCAGATTCACGCCCGCTTCTTGCCCCTCGGCTTTGCCGTAGCCCAGCACCGAACCCATCACCACGACGTCCACGCCCAGCCGAGTCACGGCCTGCCCGGCGGCCCCGGGGTCCGCCCGTTCAGCGGCCGGCCCGCTCGCGCGGGGGGCCAGCTCATAGCGATTACTCTTGCCCAGTTCCGCCGCCACTAGATCCGCGATTCCCTGCCCGATGTCCACGTCGGACCCGAACATCTCCTCCACCTGACTGCGGACGCCCTCGTACTCGAAGTCCAGGATCGCGATCCGAATCTTCTTCTGGCTTCCCTGCGCGCCGAGCAACGCCGGGACAACCAACCCACAGGCTATCAGCCTCACGATGCGCGACATGTTGCACCTCTTCCGTAAGCGGAGGCCGGACCTGAAAGCTCCGGCATCGGACAAACCTATCCCGACGACCCGGCGTGCACCAATCACAGGCCGTCCGGTATTGTCAGTCCGGGTGCACCCTCGCGTCTGAGTCAAGTAACGGTGCATACTTGCTCCGTTCACCCGCGAACCAGGGTACCCGCGAGCCGAGTCTCTCAATGCGCGCGATCCGCATACATGCGACGGGGGGCCCTGAGGTCCTCCGTGTCGAAGACCTGCCGATACCCGATCCCAAAGCCGGTGAGGTGCTGGTTCGCGTCGAGGCGGCCGGCGTGAACTACATTGACACCTACCAGCGCTCGGGCCAATACCGGCTCCCTCTTCCCGCAACCCTCGGTCAGGAAGGGGCGGGAGTGGTAGAGCGGTTGGGAGAGGGCGTCACCGGTCTCCAACCCGGAGACCGTGTGGCGTGGACTGGGGTGCTCGGAGCATACGCCGAGTTTGCCGTCGTGCCGCAGGACAAGCTGGTCGCTCTCCCCTCCGGCGTCACCACGCGACAGGGGGCTGCCCTCATGCTCCAGGGCATGACGGCCCACTACCTCGCGTGCACCACCTATCCGTTGAAGCCGGGCGATACCTGTTTGATTCACGCCGCGGCTGGCGGCGTCGGGCTCTTGCTGGTCCAAGTCGCCAAGCGCCGTGGCGCGCGGGTCTTCGGCACGGTCTCAACCACGAGCAAGGCGGACCTCGCGCGCAGGGCCGGGGCGGACGAGATCATCCTGTACGCTCATCAGGATTTCGAGGCGGAGGCACGCCGCCTCACCGGGGGCAGAGGGGTCGAGGTGGTGTACGACTCGGTGGGGCGGGATACCTTCGAGAAGAGCCTGAACTGCCTCGCCCGGCGGGGGATGATGGTCTTGTTCGGTCAGGCCAGTGGCGCCGTGCCGCCTCTCGACCCCCAGGTGCTCAACCTCAAGGGGGCGCTCTATCTGACCCGCCCATCACTGGCTCACTACGTGGCCACCCGGGACGAACTCCTCGCCCGAGCGGGCGAGGTGATGGCGTGGGTGTCCGACGGCACGCTGGCGCTACGCATTCACGCCGAATACCCCCTGGAGCGCACGGCCGACGCGCACCGGGACATCCAGGGACGTGGCACGTCCGGTAAGCTGCTCATCATCCCCTGACGCCCCCTGAGCCAGGAACCCAGGCCCGGCGGTTTCCCGTTCTTCAGGCCGAGCGGAGCCGATTGACCAGCCGGTCAGTCAGGACTGGGTGGCTGAGCCTTTTCCCAGCCGCTCCACCCCTCGACATTCTTTCCGCCGCCGGTACAATTGAGCCCCATGTTCCCCAACCTGACGATCCTCGGCCACCCGCTGATCCAACACAAGCTAACCAAGCTCCGTGACAGGCGAACGGCCACCCGCGACTTCAAGGCCCTGGTGAACGAGATCGCGATGTTGATGGCCTACGAGGCAACCAAAGACCTGGAGCTCGAACCCACCCCCGTCGAGACGCCGATGGAGCCCTCCATCGGGATGCAGGTTGCCGGGAAGAAGCTTGCCCTGGTACCGATCCTGCGGGCGGGACTGGGGATGGTGGACGGCATCATCCAGTTAATCCCGAACGCCCGCGTCGGGCATATCGGGCTCTACCGGGATCACGACACCCTCGAACCGGTGCACTATTACTTCAAGATCCCCGGCGACGAAGAGGACAGATTGTTCTTCGTGCTCGACCCGATGCTCGCCACCGGCGGCTCCGCGGTTCAGGCCGTTTCGGCGCTGAAACAGGTTGGCGCCAAGCGCATCCGCTTCCTGTGCGTCGTCGCCGCGCCGACCGGCGTGCGTCGCATGCTCGAGCACCACCCCGACGTCACAGTCTTCACCGCCGCGCTCGACCGCGAGCTCAACGCGTCCGGGTACATCCTCCCCGGTCTTGGCGACGCGGGCGACCGGCTCTTCGGTACTCGGTGAGCGATGTCCGCGATCAAACAGTATCAAGTCGTAATCGCGAGGCTGCTGGGTAAGGTTCAGGAGGACGAGGAGAACCTCACCGACCTCCTGAACGAGCGAGCCCGGGCAGGATGGACCTTCGAACACGCGGCGACGCTCGCCGACAAGCGGCTCATGCTCGTGTTCGTCAGACACACGTAGCTCGACCGGGAGACAGGCGCGCGACCCTTCGGGAGCCTCGGGCATCCTGAGTGCCAGAACCCGCGAGCGAGGCCCGATTTGCCAGTTCCGCCTTTGTGCCCCAAGGAGGATCTTTTGCTGCGGATCTTCCCTGGAGTCTCGCATGCAACGTCCGCCACCCGAGCGGCTCGCCACCCGACGCGCCTACGCCGGCCGTATCGTTCAGCTGGACATAGACACCTTCCGCGCTCCAGATGGCTCGGCTCTCGAACTCGAGATTATCCGACACGCCGGCGCCGCAGCTGTGGTGCCTTTGCTCTCTCCACCCGACTCGGCCGACCCCTGGGTCCTGCTGATCCGACAGTACCGCTATGCTGCGGGGGGCGTCCTGTGGGAAATCCCTGCGGGGGTACTCGAACCCGGCGAATCCCCGCTCGAGTGCGCGCGCCGAGAACTCCGGGAGGAAACCGGCGCCACGGCCGATACGCTGGAGCACCTGACCACGATCTTTACGACGCCCGGGTTTACGGACGAGCAGATCCACTTGTTCATAGCCTCCGGGATCAGCGTGGGGGAACCGAGGCTGGGA
>CAZVKD010000012.1:6095-17955 GCA_964627675.1 uncultured Gemmatimonadaceae bacterium | reverse complement strand
GGCTGGGAGTGGACGAGTTTATGGAAGTTGAGGGTCGGCCCATGTCGCGCGTGCTCGAGATGATCCGAGACGGGGAAATTCGCGACGGTAAGACGATCGCGGCGTTGCTTTTCGCGGCTGGATTCAAGCTCGGTTTGTAGGGAGCAGTGTCCACCGATGGGGACGGGAGGACAGGTCTTGGCTGGCTGAACGTAAGGGCGTAAACGACAGGATCACAATCGCTTGGCCTCCGGACACAGACCGGTATTGACCGGTACGGATTATGCCCGGGTTGACCGTCAAGCCTAGGAGGTAAGGAAGTCCACGTCCCACACCTGGTCTGCGTATTGGGCCCCGGCTGAGCGGCAGGAGTCGAGGGCCTGGGGAGTGACAACATGATGATCGGAGGGCGGGTCGGCGGCCGGCCCAAGCTGGCCACCGTGAGGGCTCCACTGCCGGCAGACGACTCCAGTCTGGTGGCGGCGTATCTGGGCGGTGAGGTGGCAGCGTTCGACCAACTGGTCGAGCGCTATCAGAAGCGCCTGCTTAATTTCGTCTACCGGAGCATTGGAGATCGGGAGCGCGCACAGGACCTCGTGCAGGAGGTGTTTATTCGGGTGCACCGCCACCTCCACCGCTTCGACCAAACAAAGAAGTTCTCCACCTGGATCTACACCATCGCGTCCAACCTGGCCAAGAACGAGCTGCGCAATCGCAGTCGCAACCCGCTCGTGCTGTTCCAGGCCATCAGACGGAACCCGGAGCCGCACGACCGGCCGCTGCAGTTTGAGGACCCGAACCAGCGGCCCGACGATCTGTATCGTCGTCGGCACCTCAGAGAACTCGTGGAGCGGACCGTGGCTCAGCTCCCGGCGCACCATCGCGAGGTGTTCGTCCTGCGCGAGCTGGACGGCAAGTCGTACGAAGAGATCGCCGAAATCACCGATTGTAACCTTGGCACGGTCAAGAGCCGGCTGAACCGGGCCCGGAACCGCTTCGCGCAACTGATCGCCCCCCATCTAGACTAATCGCAGCACGGTTTGCTCCCGCCGCCGGGAACCTCCGGCGGCGGCCGACGTACTACAGGCGGACGGCTTGAGCCTCATGCACTGCTCGGAGTTCCAAGAACTGTATTCGGAGTACCGGGACGGGCACCTCCGCGACCTTCCTCGGCTGAGGGAGGTCGAGCGCCACCTGCGTGAGTGCCCGCGATGCGGCAGGCAGGATCTCGCCGTTCGCCGGGGCGTTGAATTGCTTCGTTCCATGCCCGGGCTGGAGCCGTCCCCCGCGTTCCGCAGACAGCTCCGGCGTCGGCTCGAGCTTGCCCGTGCCAGCGACGCGGTGTTCGCGCCGGGCGGCCTTGTGGCGTCGTTGCTGGTGGCCGCGGCGGTTGCCCTGGTGCTGGTCGAGGGCGTGACGCGTTCGCGCCAACGGCAGCTTGTCAGACCGGCGCCGCAGGTGGTGGCGAACCCCGGGCCGCCGTTTGTGGGCTTTGCCCGTGCGGCGCAGCCCCGGCCGTCAGCGGCGGACACGCTGCAAGATGAGGATCCGTTCCTACCCGCCGTGGCTCCGTAGCTGCTCCGTCCACCTTCCTTCGGTTTTTGGTGGCGGATAACTTCCGCTCGGTATGCCCGGCCTATCGTATCAAGCCGCCCGGCGCGAGTTGGGTCGGAAGACGCTATCTCCCGTCTACTACCTCACCGGCACGGAAGACGTCCTGAAGGACGATCTCGTTGCCGCCGTCGTTGACGCCGGGCTCGAGAATCCTGAGGACCGGAGCTTCAATCTCGACGTGCGGAGCGCTGGAGATCTGGACGGTGAATCGCTGCATGCCCTGGTCGAGACGGTGCCCATGCTGGCCGCGCGGCGCGTCGTGGTGATTCGGAATCTCGAGCAGTGGCGAAAGGGGGCGAAGGTGTGGGAGGTGCTGGGGCGCTACCTCCAGCGTCCGTCCGAGACGACCGTGCTGGTGTTGCTGCACGGAACGGACGAGCCGGACGTGGGCATCGCCGCTGCCTCCACGCACATCTCGCTCGGGCCGCTCACCGGAGACGATTTGCGGCACTGGGCGGCCGAGCGCGCCGCGGCGGCCGGTCTGCGGCTGGACCCGGAGGCCCTCACGCACCTGCTCCGGGCCGCGGGCGACGATCTCGCGCACTTGCGGGCCGAAATCGAGAAGCTCGCCAGCGCGCTCGGCGCGGATCGGGCGGTCACCGAGAATGACGTTGCGCAGTTCGTGGGCGTGCGGCGGGGCGAGACGCTCGACGACTGGGTGGCGGCCGTACTGCAACGGGACGTCGTCCGAGCCGCGACGCTGGTGGACAGCGTGCTGCCGCAGGCGGGCGTCAGCGGCGTGCGCATGGTGATGGCGCTCGGTACCGAGCTGATCGGGGTACGCCTGGCGCGAGCCCTGGCGGATCAGGGCGTCCAGGGAAGGCGCCTGGAGCGAACCTTGCTCGCCGAACTGCGACAGGTGCGGCCGCCCGGCGCGCGCTCGTGGGCGGACCTTGCGGCCAGCTGGGCCGCGACGGCACCGCTGTGGACCGGACCCGAGCTGGACCGCGCCATCGAGGCGGCGCTGGAAACGGACGTGGCGCTCAAGTCAACCACGGTCACCGACGAGAGCGGGTTGCTGCGGGGGCTGGTACTCGGACTCCGCCGCCGGGACCAGGCCGCATGAGGCTTGCCCTCCCGGTGATCGTGTTGCTTGCGGGGCTGGGCGGCGTCGCCTGGGGGCAGCAGCACGATCCGCCGGTTCCAGACTCCACGTTGCAAACTGCGGTGCGACTGGCCACGGAGGGCCGGGGTGACTCCGCGCGTAGTCTCGTGCGGCAGCGACTGAGAGCCACGCCCCCCGGCGACACTCTCCTGCCCGCCGTGTTGTTCGCCGCCGGTGTGGTGGCCGCGGAGCAAGACAGTGCCGCCGCGTATTTTCGCCGCGTGAGCGTTGAGTTCTCCAATAGCCCCTGGGCGCCCGCCGCCCTGGTGCGCCTGGCCCAGTTTGCCTTTGCCGCGCGGGACTATGGCGCCGTGCTTCGCACCACCGAGCGGGCGCGACTGGACTACCCCGCCAGCGTGCAACGCGCCGCCGCCGCGCTCTGGGGCGGGCGGGCGCATCTGGAGCTGGGGGAGACCGGTCCGGGGTGCTCGCTGCTGGGCCAGGCGGAATCGGAGGCGGGCCCGGACGTCGAGCTGGCCAATCGCGCCAGGTTTTACCTGCAGCGATGCGCATCGCTGGCGGAGGCCACGACCCGGCCAGACTCGACCGCTCGCTCCGTCACGGTCGTTTTCACGGTGCAGGTGGCGGCCGTGCGAAGTCCGCTCGCGGCCGACGCCTTGATGCGGGACCTGCGCGCCGCAGGGTACGAGCCGCGCGTCGTGCGGGAGCCCGACGGGATGCTCAAGGTTCGCGTGGGCCGGTTCGCCACGCGGGCGGAGGCCCAACGTCTGGTCGAACCGCTGCGCCGCCGATTCGGCGGGAGTCCGTTCGTGGTGGAGGAGCAGCGGTGAGCCGCGCCGACACTCCGCTCATGCAGCAGTACCGCGAGATCAAGGCGCGCCATCAGAACGCGATTCTGATGTTTCGCATGGGCGACTTCTACGAGATGTTCTTCGACGACGCGGAGATCGCGTCGCGGGAACTGGGCCTGACGCTCACGACCCGCAACAATGGCGCGGCGGCGGAGGTGCCGCTGGCCGGCGTGCCGGTCAAGGCCGTGAGCGGTTACGTGCGCCGGCTGGTCGAGCGCGGGTTCCGCGTGGCGATCTGCGAGCAGGTCGAAGACCCGAGACTGGCGAAGGGAATCGTTCGCCGCGAAGTCGTGGAAACCGTCACCCCGGGCGCGGCGCTCGAGGAGGAGCTCCTCGAGACGACGCGCAACAACTTCCTGGTGGCCGTGGAACCCGGGCCCGGCGCGGTGGGGATCGCGGCGTTGGACCTCTCCACGGGCGAGCTGGCGCTCGAGGTGGTGGCCCCCGCGGATCTGCCGGCGGCGCTCGAACGGTACGCACCTCGCGAGATCGTGGTTCCGTCCAACGCCGGCGTGGCCGCCGATTCGAGCCGGGTGCTCCGCACGGAGCGAGAGCCCTGGGAGTTCGATGCCGGCTGGACGGCAGAAGAACTCATGCGCCGATTCGACATCGCCACGCTCGAAGGGCTGGGGCTCGAGGCCCCGGATCGTCCCGCGCTCGCCGCGGCGGCGGCGTTGCTGCGCTACGCCGCCGAACTCAAACCGGGCGGCCTCCCGCAGCTCGCCCGGCCGCGCGTGATCCGAAGCGGTGATCTCATGCCGCTCGATGAGATGACGCGCCGGAACCTGGAGTTGGTCGAGTTGCTTCGCCCGGACGCCACCGGACTCACATTGCTCGCCGTCCTGGACCGCACGGTGACGCCGATGGGCGCGCGCCTCCTGCGGCGCTGGCTCCTCGCACCCTTGCGCGTGCCCGCGGCCATCCGCGAGCGCCTCGACGCCGTGGACGTTCTGTTCCAGGACTCCCGGGGTCGCGCGCGGCTGCGGGAGGCGGCCGACGGCGTCCGGGACGTCGAGCGGTTGGTCGGCCGCGCGGTCACCGGCCGTGCAAGCCCGCGAGACCTGGGAGCCCTGCGGGACTCGCTGGGGCGCCTCCCCGACGTTCGCGGCGCGCTCGACGGCCTGGCGCGCCGGGAAACCTCGGTGGCGCTCGAACGCCTGGCGGGCGAACTCGACCTGCTCACGGATCTCATGGACCAGTTGCGCCAGTCGCTGGCAGAGCGGCCGCCGGCCTCAGCCGGCGACGGCGACGCGATTCGCGCCGGCGCGGACCCGGAGCTGGACCAGTTGCGCGAGCTGCGCGACGGGAGCAAGCGGATCATCGCCGGCATCCAGGCCCGCGAGCGCGAGCGAACCGGCATCGCCTCGCTCAAGGTTGGCTACAACAAGGTGTTTGGCTACTACATCGAGGTCACACGCGCTCACCGGGCCTCCATTCCCGCCGACTACGAGCGCCGCCAGACCCTCTCCGGAGCCGAGCGCTACGTCACCCCGGAACTGAAGGACCTGGAGGCCCGCGTCCTGGGTGCCGAGGACCGGATCGCAGAGCGCGAGCGCGAACTTCTGGCGGGAATCTGCCGAGCCATCGCGGAACGCCTGGAGCGACTGCAGCGCACGGCCCGCGCCGTCGCGGAACTGGACGTGTACGCATCGCTGGCCGAGGTCGCCGCCCGCGAAGGATACGCGCGTCCCAGCGTGACGGAGGAATTCCGGCTCGAGTTTCTCCGCTCCCGCCACCCCGTGGTTGAGCGCATGCTCCCCCGCGGAAGCTTCATCCCCAACGACGTCCTGCTCGACGAGCACCAACGGGTCATCCTGCTCACGGGGCCCAACATGGCCGGGAAGTCCACGGTCTTGCGCCAGGTGGGCCTGCTGGTCGTCATGGCCCAGATGGGATCCTTCGTTCCGGCGGAGCGGGCCCGCGTCGGCGTGGTGGATCGGGTGTTCACCCGCGTGGGGGCGAGCGACAACCTGGGGCGGGGGCAGTCCACGTTCATGGTGGAAATGGCCGAAACCAGCGCCATCCTCCACAGCGCCACGGCTCACAGCCTCGTCCTGCTGGACGAAATCGGCAGGGGGACCTCGACCTTTGACGGCGTGGCGATCGCCTGGGCGGTGACCGAGCACCTGCACGATCGGATCGGATGTAAGACCGTCTTCGCCACGCACTACCACGAACTCACCCAGCTGACGGAAGAGCTGGCGCATGCGCGCAACTTCAACGTGGCGGTGCGCGAATCCGGAGAAGAGGTCGTCTTTCTCCATCGGTTGGAGCCCGGGGGTGCCGACCGTTCCTACGGCATCCACGTCGCCCGATTAGCCGGGCTGCCCCCGGACGTGGTATCCCGCGCCCGGCAGATACTCGGGCTGCTCGAGTCGGGGCATCACGTAGCCGGAGCGGCGCCCCCACCTCTGCCCGACGCAAGGCAGCTCGCGCTGTTCGACGCCGCTCACCCCGTCCTCGAGGACCTGCGCGCCATTGATCCGGACAGCCTCACCCCGCTCGAGGCTCTGAATCGCCTTGCGGCATTGCGGCGGCGCGCCCAGGAGCTCGGGTGAGGAGCGCGCCGGCCGTCACCCTGGTGTTGGCGGCCTGTGCCGGCGGCACCCCGCCGGGCACCAGCGCCGACCCACCCCCTCGGTTCGAGGTCCCCGTCATGGTCAATCCGGAGTCCCCCGTGAGTTACCCGGAGGACATGTTCGCCCAGCGGGTCGAGGGGACCGTGCTCCTCCGGTTGTTCGTGGACGCTCGAGGAGCGGTGGTCCCCGAGTCAACCCGCCTTGCCGAAAGCAGCGGCTTCCCCGCACTCGATTCGGCGGCCATGGCGGGCGTGCCGCGCATGCGCTTCGCGCCCGGCCGGCGCAACGGGGAACCGGTCGCCGCGGCCTTTGTTCAGCCCGTGCAGTTCCGCCACCCGGAACGACTCTCAGCCGGCGCACCGTGACGCCCAACGCCGGCAATCACCCGCGACCCTACGCCAACGTGCTCGAGACCATCGGGTGGACGCCGATGATCAAACTCAACCGCGTCACGACCGGGGTTCGGACGCCGGTGTACGCCAAGGCCGAGTTCTTCAATCCCGGTGGTTCGGTCAAGGACCGGATCGGCCTGGCGATGATCGAGGCGGCCGAACGAGAGGGGCGCCTGAAGCCGGGCGGGCTGATCGTCGAGGCCACGTCGGGAAACACCGGCGTGGGACTCGCCCTGGCGGCCGCGGTGAAGGGGTATCGCTGCGTGTTCACCATGCCGGACAAGATGTCCCAGGAGAAATCGCGGCTGCTGCGGGCGCTCGGAGCAGAGGTCATCATCACGCCCACGGCGGTGCCGCCTGACCACCCGGAGAACTACATCGTGAAAGGGCGCGCCATTGCGGCCGCTCATCCCAACGCCATCTTCGCCGATCAACACTACAATCCGGTCAACCCCGAGGCCCATTATCGGACCACGGGTCCCGAGATCTGGGAGCAGACCCAGGGCAAGGTGACGCACTTCGTGTGCTCTCCGGGCACGGGCGGCACGGTCAGCGGCGCGGGCCGCTACCTGAAGGGACAGAACCCCGGGGTCCGCGTCATCGCCGGCGATCCCGTCGGGTCCATCTACACCGAGTACGCCAGGACGCACCAGAAGACGGAGGGCCAGCCGTACAAAGTCGAGGGAATCGGCGGCGACAAGATCCCGACGGCGCTCGACTTCAGCGTGATTGACGAGTGGATGTTCGTCACGGACCGGGACGCGATGCTGATGGCGAGGCGTTTGGCGCGCGAGGAAGGCTTGCTGGCGGGCGGCTCGACCGGCGTGAACCTGGTTACCGCTCTCGAGGTCGCGCGGCGGCTCGACGACCCGGAGGCCCTGGTCGTCACCATCCTGTGCGATACCGGCGAGCGCTACCTGTCGAAGGTCTACAGCGACGAGTGGATGCGAGAGAATCAGATGATGGACACCGAGCCGGTGACGGCGGCTCGGATCATCGGGACCAAGCGAAGCGGCGCACCCGAGCTCGTGACGGTGGCCCCAACCGCCACCGCGCGGCAGGCGCTGAACCTGATGAGCACGTACGACGTCTCCCAAGTGCCGGTCGTGGAATCGGGCGATTGCGTGGGCGCGGTGACGGAGGCCACATTGACCGCCAGGGCACTGGCGGATCCGCGGGTTCTCGAGCAGCCCATTCGGGAGCTGATGGAAGCGCCGCTTCCCGTGGTGGACGCCGCGCTCACCCTCGATCAGCTGACGCCGCTCCTGCTCCGCGATCGGCCGGCGGTGCTGGTCCGGCGGGAGGGCCGCTTGGCCGGCATCATCACGCGGTACGACGTGTTGCAGCACGTGGCGGGGATGCAATGACGCTCCCGCACTTCCTTCTCTCGGCGGAGACCAGCTTTTCGGCGGCGCACACCCTGCCAGGCGTGGAGCGGTGCGAGCGCATGCATGGCCACGATTGGCGGGTCCGGTTGACCGTGCAGGTCGAGCGGGGCGCCGTGGGACCGTCGGACCTCGCGGTGGATTTTCGGGTCATCGAGCGGGTGGCCGCGGACGCCGTGGCCGACCTGGACCACCGTTACTTGAACGATCTACCGGATTTTCGCGGGCGTGGCGCCACCGCCGAGCGCGTCGCCGAACTCGTGAGCGGGCGCGCGGCCGCCCGCCTCGCCCGCCTCGCGCCGCACGCCAGGCTGATCGAGGTCGCGGTTTGGGAAACACCCCAGTACCAAGTGGTGTACCGCCCCTGATGCGCGTCACGGTCCTCACCGGCGGAGCGACCCCAGAGCGAGACGTCGCCTTCGCGGGCGCGGCGCAAGTGGTCGCCGCCTTGCGATCGCGAGGCCATCAGGTGGCCGTGGTGGACACCGTGGAGGGACCGCTCGACGGCGACGGAGAAACGCGCCTCCTGGTTCCGGCGGTGGGCCGCGAGCCCCCGGATTCCGCCTGCCTGCGCTCCATGGAGGAACGCGAGCTGGGCGCGCGCGTTGCGGAGCTGCGGGAGATCGAAGACGCCGACGTGGTGTTCCTGGTGTTGCACGGGAAGCCTGGCGAGGGCGGCGGCCTCCAGGCCGTGCTGGAACTCGCCGGCGTGCCCTACACCGGGTCCGGCCCGCTCGGCAGCGCCCTGGCGATGGACAAGGACATCGCCAAACGGCTCTTTCGGTGGGCGGGGGTGCCCACACCGGACTGGCTGGTCTGGCCCGCGGTGCGTTCACAGGTCGCCGGGCTCGGCGTTCCCCTCGTGGTGAAGCCGTCCAAAGCGGGCTCGACCGTCGGCCTCACCGTCGTCCGCGACCTGGGGGAGCTTGACGCCGCGGTGGAAACCGCCCAGCAGTTTGATGACGAAGTGTTGCTCGAATGCTGGGTACCGGGACGCGAACTCACGGTCGGTGTCCTGGGGAACCGGGCGCTCGCGGTGGGAGAGATCGTGCCGCGCCACGAGATCTTCGACTACGAGTGCAAGTACACCCCGGGCATGTCCCGCGAGGTCTTCCCAGCGGACCTGCCGGCCACCCTGACAGCGCGGCTGCAGGAGTTGGCGCTCACCGTACACAGGGCCCTGAAGCTCAGGGACTTCTCCCGGGTGGACTTCCGCCTGAGCGCCGACGGAATTCCCCAATGCCTGGAAGTCAACACGCTGCCCGGTCTCGCCCCTACCAGTCTGCTCCCGCAGTCGGCCGCGGCTGTCGGCGTGGACTTTGCAACCCTGTGCGAGACCCTTTGCGAGATGGCCTTGCGCCGCACGCGCCATCGGAACAAAGTCGGAGCGTCGGGGAAGTACTGAGGGAACCGAGGACCTGTGTGAACCCCTGGGACCGGGACCAGTCGCGCCCGTCATTCTCGCTCACGCCGGGCGTGAAGCGGCTCATGGCCGCCAACGCTCTGGTGTACCTGCTCGCCATTACCGTCTTCACGGGGCCCTGGTTCCTGCGAACGTTCGCGTTTTCGCCGGCCACGGCCTTGCTGCGCCCCTGGACCTTCCTCACGTACATGTTGGTTCACGGGGGCGCGCTGCACCTGGCCTTCAACATGCTCATGCTGTTCTTCTTCGGCCCTGCCGTCGAACACCGGATGGGGACGCGTGCCTTCCTGGGGTACTACGTCCTCTCGGGGCTGGGTGGCGCGGCACTGTCGTTTCTCATTGCGCTCTTCGCTCCGGTTGCCCCGTTCGTTGGCGCCTCAGGGGCCGTCTTCGGCGTCGCGCTGGCGTTCGCCATGGCATGGCCCGACGCGCCAATTTTGGTGTTCCCGCTCCCTGTGCCCATCAAGGCGAAGTGGCTCGTGGCAATCCTCGCGACCCTGGACCTGGCTCTCGCCGTGAGCGGCGCCGCCGACGGCGTCGCCCACCTGGCGCACCTTGGGGGCTTCATTGCCGGGTTTCTGTACTTGCGTGCCGAGACGTGGCTTCGAGGGCGCCCGGAGCCGGTGCGTGCCGAGCACCGCCGTTCCCTGACGCCGGCGCTCATGCATCCGCGAGACCGCGGCGACCGGACGGCGCAGCGCCCCGGGCGGGCGAGAGCCGGCACGTTGGCTGACGCGCGCAGATCCCACGAAATGGACCGGCTCCTGGACAAGATTTCGGCCGGCGGGATCGAGAGCCTCACGCCGGAGGAGCGGCGTCTGCTGGACGAGATGAGTCGGGACTTGAGACAACACTGACGAGCCGCAGACCAGGTGTGACTGCTGGCTCCGGGCTTGCATGGCCCTCAGCCGCTTGAGATTCTGCCATCGCTCGAATGAAGCTCAGCGTCAGGCAAGGCGATATCACCGGCTTCGACGGGGATGCCATCGTCAACGCCGCCAACAATCACCTGCTGCTCGGCGCCGGTGTGGCGGGTGCGATTCGCCGGGCCGGCGGGCCGTCCATTCAAGAGGAATGCGACCGCCACGGACCCATTCGGGTGGGTGAAGCCGCCCTCACGGGAGGCGGGCGGTTGGCCGCCCGCTGGGTAATTCACGCGGCCGCGATGGGCGACGAGCCCGTCTCAGAGCGTTCCATCCGGGACAGTACCACCGCCGCCCTCCGCCTGGCCGCGGCGCACGGTATCAAGCGCCTTGCGTTCCCGGTGCTGGGCACAGGGGTCGGCGGGTTCGACTTCCTGCGCGCGGCCGAGATCATGAAGGCCGCCGTGGCCGCGGCCCCGGAAAGCGCGAGGCTGGACGAGATCGTCTTCTACGGTTTCACAGCCGAGGACGCGGCCCAGCTGCGGGGCATCTTGTCGGACGGATAAGGCGCGCCCAAATTGGGGGCGCTTCGATGCTCGTGAATCTCGTCCCGGAGTTCTTCGCGGCTCTCGACGCCCGCGACCCGGTGGACGGGTATCACCAGTACCTGGCGGCGCACGCGCCGGTCCTCTCCGCCTACTGGCATAACTACGTCATTGATCTCGACAGCCCACACGTCGCCGAGGTCGTGCGGCGAACCGTTACCGCCGACCGGCGCGATCTGCGCGCCCTGCTCGATAGTGTTGACGTCGTGGCTGTGGTGGAGGAAGCCTCTGCACGCTGTGCGGAGGTGTTTCACGCCGACCGGCCCTTCGACGTGTACGTGATGGTCGGCGTCGGTGCGGCCAACGCCGGGGAGCTGGTCGTGGCCGGACGCGGCGTCGCCTTCGTCTGCCTGGAACACTTCACGGGAAGACCGAATCCCGAGACGTACGGGCTCGGTCTACCGCCAGCCTTGCTCCCGCTGTGGGTGGCGCATGAGGTGGCGCACACGGTCCGCTACACATCGGCGGAGAGCAGGAGCGAGCTTGCGCGAGTCGTCGCGGACGCCGGTGGCCGCTACGACTACTGGGAGAGCGGCAGCCGCACCACCCTGCGAGAGCTCCTGATCAACGAGGGGCTTGCGGTCGCGGCGTCCCAGGCCGTTGCCCCGGGCTTCCAGCCGTGGGACTACCTGGGCTATGGCCGGCGGCAGTACCGCCGGCTGCGGGAACTGGATGCGTTCTTGCGTCGCGCGGTCGCTCCGGAGCTTGACCAAATGGGCCTGGGGTATCGCCTGCGCTACCTCGGCGGCGGCACGAGTCCCAATGCCCGCCTGGTGAGCGGCAAGGTCATCCCGGAGCGGGCCGGGTACTACGTAGGCGCCCGGATGGTCGAAGCGATCGTGGCGGACGTGGGGATCGCGGCGGCGTTGCGGGCCTCGGCGGCGGAGTGCCGTGCGGCGGACGAGCGGGCAACGGGGATCCAGACTGCCTGAGCAGTTGTCTCCCGGTCACTTCCCCACGCAAAAGTCAGAGAATAACCGATCCAGCACGTCGTCGCGCGTGACCACTCCGATCAGGTCCTCGAGCGACGACACCGCGGCCCGCAGATGTGTGGCGGCCACGGCGGCCTCCACGCCGGCCCGCCGCGCCGCGCCGAACGCCCG
>CAZVKD010000012.1:0-6085 GCA_964627675.1 uncultured Gemmatimonadaceae bacterium | reverse complement strand
GCATGCGACCGATCTCTCGTTCACGTCTGGGGAGCCGACGCTCCGGGTGGAGCTGAGCCAAGAGACAGAGACCGGTCCACGTCTTCTCACGGCGGGGACCTACCAGGGCCCGCTGCCGTTCCCTGGTGACCATCGGCCCGAGATCCGCCCGGCCCGCAAGCGTGGTGAACGCCGCGCGAGCGAGGCGGTGCCGCAACTCCGCAAGCCCCGCACCGGTGTGGGCCGACACCTGGAGATGGGTTTCCGCCGGCTCGCCGGGTGTCAAGTCCGCCTTGGTGCGGACGACCACCGCTCGCGCCTCCATCGCCGAGAGAAACCGTCGCTCGTCCTCGCCCATCGTCGTGCCGGCTTCCACGCAGTAGAGCACCAGGTCCGCCGCCGCCAGATACCGCCGACTGACCTCGATGCCCAGCCGCTCCATGCGGTCCGCGTCCTCCCGCAGCCCGGCGGTGTCCACCAGCCGAAATGGAAACCCGTCACAGGTCGCCGGGGCTTCGATCGCATCCCGCGTGGTCCCGGGCACCTCCGTCACGATCGCGCGCTCGGTGCCCAGCAACGCGTTGAACAGCGACGACTTCCCCGCGTTGGGCCGGCCGGCGATGACGACCAACGCTCCCTCCCGTAACCGCTCCCCCTCTCGCGCCGTGTCCAGGAGTCGCGCGAGCGCTGCCTCGAGATCGGCGAGAGCCCGCTCCACTCGTTCGGGGGCCACGGGCCCGCTGTCTTCTTCGGGAAAATCAATGTCGTAGCTCACCAGCGCTTCGAGCTCGATCACTCGCTCCCGCAGCGCAGTGACTTGCCGTGACAGCCCGCGATCCCACGCATGGAGGGCGGCCCGCCGCTGTGCCGGGGCGGTGGCGTCCACCAGGTCCGCCACCGCTTCGGCCTGCAGCAGGTCCAGCTTGCCGTTGGCCACGGCGCGCCGGGTGAACTCCCCCGGCGCCGCCGGTCTCGCCCCTGCCGCGAGCAACGCGGCCAGGGTCTCCGCGGGGACGAGAAGCCCGCCGTGCGTCGCGATCTCCACCGCATCCTCACCGGTGTATGAGCCCGGCGCCCGGTAGGTGGTGTACAGCGCCCGATCGATGCGCTCGCCGGTGCCCGGATCCACCACATGGGCGAGCCGGGCCACGCGTGGTGGATCAACCGCGAACGGCTGGAGCACCGACGCCGCGACATCGTGCGCGCCCCGCCCCGAGACCCGCACCACGGCGATCGCCGAACGCCCCGGGGGCGTGGCGAGCGCGGCAATGACATCCGAGAGCATGGCGACGCGGCGAGCCCGTCCCGCCTACCGCGAGGGCAGCTTCCCCGCGCGCTTGAGCCGCTCCCTCGCGATGAGCCACTGCTGGGGAATGCTCGCAATGTTGCTCACGGCGTAGTACAGGTTCAGCCCGGAGGAGAAATTGAGGAACAACACCGTGAACATCACCGGCATGACGTACAGCATCATCTTGGCCTGGGGGTTGGGCGGCACACCGATCTGTCCCACCTTCGAGACTCCGTACATCGAGAGGCCCATGACGATGGGAATGATGTAGAGCGGATCCGCGCGGGACAGATCCGGCAGCCACAGAAACGGCACGCCGCGGAACTCGATCGTGTTGGCGAACACAAAGAACAGCGCGAACAGCACCGGCATCGGGATCAGCATCGGCAGGCATCCGCCGAGCGGGTTCACCCCGTGTTGCTTGTACAGCTTCATCATCTCCTGCTGCATCTTCTGCGGATCGCTCTTATAGCGGTCCTGGAGCGCCTTCACGTCGGGCTGAATCGCCTGGAGCGCCGTGCTCGAGCGCATGGCCACCTGATTCAGCGGCCACAGGACCGCGCGAACCGCCAGTCCGAACAACACCAGCACCCACCCGTACTCCAGGCCCAAGGTCTCGTGGATCCACAAGAGCACCTGCACGATGAGGATCGCGAATGGCCGGATGATGGGCCGGAAAATCCAGCCGTACGGGTTGACGTCTTCGAACTCGTAGCCGATCCGGGCGAGGCGACGATACTCCTGCGGCCCCACGTACACGGCGTGCTCGAAGGTGCCGGCAGGTACCGGGAGCGACACGGTGACGTGCACCTCGCTCGCCTGCTTCCCGCTGCGCATGCCGCCAACCGCGACCGCGCCCCCGAAACGAGGCGCGGCCTGGTCCGGCACCAGCACGGCGGCGACGAAGTACTTGGACTTCAGCGCCACCCACTCGAACGGACCCGCCAGCTCGCGCCGTTCACCGGGGTCGAGCGAGCCGAAGCTCAGGTTCTGCGTGGAGCGCGCCTTGGTGACTACGCCGTAGGACCGAACGTCGCCCACGCTGTCCGCCTCGACCAAGCGGATTCTCGGGCCCAGGCCGATCAACAGGAGTCCGCCGCCGGGAAGCCCCGAGAGGGTTCCCCGCACCGTGAACCGGTAGTCGCTCGGCGTGAACTGGTAAGCCAGCCGCACCGCCACCCGGCCCTTCGTCGCCGTCCACTCGAGCGTCGCACCCGCGCTTCCCACCGCCAGGCTGTCGGTGGACGGCTCGAACTCCCAATCCGAGAGGGCCAGCGTATCGCCCCCTACAACGAGGCGGTAGCGCTGGAACTCCGAGTTCGTAGGAATCAGTTGTGCCGGACCCGCGTCTCCGGGGGCAAACGACCGATAACCCGCCGGCTGCACCCCGACCAAGCGCCCGCCCCGAGATGAAAAGGCGTAGCGGTAGATCGGGCTGCTCACGACCACCGCACGACTGCTCCCGCTGTCGCCACGCTGCGGGGTAAGTGCGACGACGGTGTCAGGACGAGACGTTACCCCTGCCGGTGCCCCCACCGCGACCGACTCGGCGGCTGCTGGGCCGGGCCTTGCCGGCGGTCGTTTCGGCGGAAACAATATGCTGGGCAGCAGGGCCACGAGCATCGCGAGCGCGATCGCCAGCAGGGTGCGTCGTTCCATGGATCCGTCGGGTCAGGGAACGGGATCGTATCCGCTGCCGCCGAAGGGGTGGCACCGGAGGATCCGCCGCAGTCCCAGCCAGCCACCGCGCACCGCCCCGTAGCGTTGCACCGCTTCGAGCGCGTACGAGGAACACGTGGGCGTGAACCGACACGGGGACGGGATGGCCGCTGCGCCCCACTGGTAGGTGCGGATCAGGATCTCCAGGCAGCGTCGCGGCAGTGTGGTTAGCGTGAGAGTTGGCTCAGGCACCGGTCCAGGTCCCTTTGTAGCTCAGGCCACGCCGAACCATACGCCTTCGGTCGGGCTCGCACCACCACGTCAACGGCGTCTAGCCGTGTAAGCCACTGGCGGCGCATCACCTCGCGCAAGCGCCGACGCAACCGATTGCGGCGCACCGCCGTATCGCCATGCAGCGGAACGACCACGCCCAGGCGCGGATGTCCCAAGCCATTGGGGAGCCAGAACACGTCGAGTCGAGGAGTGCGGGAGCGGCAACCTTGATCCATCACCGCCCGGACACCGGCCGCGCCCTTGAGACGCCGTGCCCGGGGCAGTCCTTCGGCCGTCAGGCCGCCCGGTGCTTGGAGGGCAGGCCCACAGAAAGCCGCTTGCGGCCCTTCTTGCGGCGGCGACTCAAGACGGCGCGGCCCCAGCGCGTACGCATGCGCGCGCGAAATCCGTGCTTTCGCACGCGCTTACGGTTGCGCGGCCGGTAGGTCGGTTTGCCCATGGGATTCGTCCGTTGCGGGCGCGAAAGCTACCCCGAGCGAGGTTCGAGGGTCAAGGTTGACTTTTCCACAAGCGGTCTATAGGTTCGGGCGCCCTGTCGGACCCCCTACCTTTCAGTCAGCTGCGGATGGAGTTGTCAGCGAAAGAGGCATGGTCACGCGTGCTCGAGCGAGCGCGGCGTGAATTGCCGGATGCCACCGTGCGGACCTGGCTCGAGCCAGCCGAGGCGTTGAGGTTGAACGAGGGACGGCTGGTCCTTGCCGCCCCCGATCAGTTCGCCGCCGAATGGAACGGGACCAAGCACGCGTCGTTGCTCTCGCGCCTCGCCACTGAGGCGGTAGGGAGCCCGATCGAGGTGCTGTTCCAGGTCCAGGAGGAACGAACCCGGCGGGCGCAGATGGACTTTTTCGTTGCCGCGCCGGGCGGCGCGGAGACTGCGGCTGGACCTGCCCGACACTCGACGCCGCTCAACGAGCGCTACACGTTCCGGACCTTCGTCATCGGGAAGTCGAACGAGCTGGCGGCGGCTGCGGCACACGCGGTCGCCGAGGCGCCAGGGCGCACCTATAACCCCCTGTTTATCTACGGTGCCACCGGCCTTGGCAAGACCCACCTCATGCAGGCCATCGCCCACGCGGTGCTGGCTCACAAGAACGGCTATCGCGCCGTGTACATGGGCGCGGAGCAGTTCATCAACGACGTGATCGAGAGCATCCACTCCCGGACCATGTCGGAGTTTCGCCGCCGCTATCGAGCAGACGTGGACATGTTCCTGGTGGACGACGTGCATTTCCTCGAAGGCAAGGAAATGACGCAGGAGGAGTTCTTCCATACGTTCAACGCGCTCCACGAGGCCGGCAAACAGATCGTGCTCACCTCCGATCGACCGCCCAAGGAGATCCCCGGGCTCGAGTCCCGGCTGGTGAGCCGCTTCGAATGGGGGATGGTGGCGGACATCGGCCAGCCGGACCTGGAGCACCGCATTGCCATCCTCAGGAAGAAGGCCGAGCAGGATCATCTCGAGCTCACCATCCCGGACGACGTGTTGCGATTCATCGCGGAGCACGTTCGCAGCTCGGTGCGGGAACTCGAAGGCTGCATCATCAAGCTGCTGTTGTTCGCCTCGCTCAAGCACCGCGAGATCTCCATTGACCTGGCACGTGACGCGCTGTCCGACAAGATCCGGCAGAGCGATGCCTCCGCCGCCACCGGAATGCGAACCTTGCCCAGCGTGGATCGCGTGCAGGAAGTGGTTGCCAGACGCTGGGGGGTGACGCCGGAAGGCCTGCGGTCAAAGGCGCGCACCAAGACCCTCACCGTGCCGCGCCAAGTAGCCATGTTCCTCGCGCGGGACTTGTTGGGTATGCAGCTGGTCGAGATCGGCCAGGCCTTCGGTGGCCGCGACCATTCGACGGTGATTCACAGTGTCGCGAAAGTGCAGTCTCAGCTGGCCGAGGATCGCCAGTTCCGGGATCGCGTGGACTCCGCGCGGCGGGAGTTGTCCGCACCGTAGCAACATCCGGGCTGGCGACGCGGGATATTGTTCGCAGGACGGGGAAAACAGAACGCTGCCGTTACCCCGCCGCGTCGCAGCCGACACCGGGCCCACACGGACGCGTGACGTAAGTGCCGGATCACGGTGGGCTTCGGGGATTTGTCCAGATATCCAGAAGCACTACTAGGTCTACTAGATCTATACTGTTAGAATTGCAGTAGCAGTTTCTCTCCACAGCCTGTGCGCGGGGAGTCCGATGAAGCTCACGGTAGCACGGGAACGGCTCCAGGAAGGTCTTGTCGCGGTTGCTGCGAGCGTGCCGGCGAAGACCACGCTGCCGGTCCTCGCCAACTTGCTTGTCGAGGCCACCAAGGACGGCGTGCGTCTCTCCGGAACCGACCTCGATGTGGCGGTGAGTACGGTCATTCCGGCCGACGTGGATGCCGAGGGCGCGGTGACGCTTCCGGCGAAGAAGCTGGTGGAGATCGTGCGGGAACTGCCGAGCGCCGGGATTCGGATCACGGCCGCCGGTGAACAGCGCGTGAATCTGGAGTGTGGTCGGGCCAAGTTCAAACTGTTGGGCATCCCCAAGGACGAGTTTCCGCGCTTTCCGCCGGTCAAGTTCGACAAGGGCTGGAAGGTCACGTCCACGGACCTCCAGAAGCTGATTCAACATGTGTCGTTCGCGGCCTCCACGGAAGAAAGCCGCCCGATTCTCAACGGTGTGCTCTGGGAACTGCGAGCCGACCGGATGCGGATGGTGGCCACGAACGGCCACCGGCTGGCCCGTCTCGAGGTGCCGGTGTCGGGCGGCAAGGAGAGCGCGGACCTCATCGTGCCCCCCAAGGCTCTGGAGCAGGTGCGCCGGCTTTTCGGACCCAAGGACGAGATCGACGTGTCGCGCTCGGAGAACCACCTGGGCTTCCGCAGCG
>CAZVKD010000011.1:0-22012 GCA_964627675.1 uncultured Gemmatimonadaceae bacterium | reverse complement strand
GCACAATGCTGGCCATGGCGCTGGTGGAAAACCTGCAGCGCGACGATCTGTCTCCGCTTGACGAAGCGCGAGGGTATCAGCGCTTGATGTCGGAGTTCCACGTCTCGCAGGGCGAGGTCGCCACACTGGTCGGCCGTGCTCGATCCACCGTCGCCAACTCGGTTCGGTTGCTCGGGCTTCCTGAAGACGTTCAACACCTGCTTCACGAGAGACGCCTCACGACCGGCCACGCCATGGCACTGCTCCAGCTCCCCAAGGCCCTAGACGTCCGTCGACTGGCCCGCCTGGCGGTGGAACGTGGCCTGTCGGTCCGCGAACTCGAGGACGCCGCCCGGCGCGAGCGAGGAACGCCCCGTGCGAAGACCCGCCGGGCTCGAGGCGCCCGACTGGATCCGGAACTGCAGCGAGTGGAAGACACCCTCCGGCGCCGCCTGCAAACAGATGTCTTCCTCGTTACGCGCGGCAAGGGCGGCCGCATCATGGTCAGCTTCTACTCCAACGAGGACCTCGAGCGGGTGCTGGAGCTGATCTTGGGCGAGGCCTACGCGCAGTGAGACCAACGTGCCGCGCTACGTGAGGCTGATGATCCACCGGGACGGGGCGCTCAAATCCCCGAGCATCCGCCTGCCGATATGGGCTGCGCGCGCTTTACTGGTGTCCGCCGTGGCAATCGGGATCACGATGGCGATGGGAATCGCGACCCACGGGCCGGTGGTGCGCCTGGCCGCGAAGGTCCCCCGGCTGGAGCGTGAGATTGCGCGACTGCAAGCGGAGAACCGACAGGTTACCGAGCTTGCCCAGCGGCTCGGCGAACTGGAGGGCCGCTACGAGCAAGTCCGTGGCATGCTCGGCGGGGACCTCGTGCCCAGACGCGCCCGTGCCGACAGTCTGGCCGTTGCTCACCCCATCCTGGCCCGGATCCCCGGCGAAGCGTCACGCTATGGCATGGGACCCTCCCTGCCGCAGCATTGGCCACTCGACGAAGCCGGTGTGGTGACGCGCGAACAGGTAAGTCTCGAGACCGGCAGCGAAACCCACCCCGGCCTCGACATCGCCGTTCCGATCGGGACGCCGATTCGCGCCGCCGGTGGCGGCATCGTGACGGCCACGGGGGAGGATACCGAGTACGGACGCTTCGCCCTGATCGAGCATCCCAGTGGCTACCAGACTCTCTACGGACACGCCTCCCGCATCCTGGTGGTGGCGGGCGAGGCGGTGAACGCGGGCCAGGTGATCGGCCTTTCCGGCTCGACCGGGCGCTCGACGGCGCCGCACCTCCACTTCGAGACCCGTCAGAACGGCAAAGCGGTTGATCCGCGACCGCTGCTCGGTCACAGGCCTGGCTAGGCCGCAAGAAAGGGCAACCATGAAGCGAAACGCGGACGCCCGAGAAGCCGGGCTCTCGATTATCGCACCGGGCATGCGGATCGAAGGACAGATCAGCAGCAACGGCGTGGTGAAGATCGAGGGCACGGTCATCGGCGGGGTGCAGGCGGACCAGCAGGTGCTCGTCGCCAGCGGTGGAACGGTGGAAGGGGACGTGCGTACCCGCGAAGCCATCGTCGGAGGCACCGTCCATGGCTCGATCCACGCCGACGAACGAGTAGAGATCCAAGCTGGGGCGGTCGTGCAGGGCGACATCACGACCTTCCGCATCCTCGTCTCCGAAGGAGGCGAGGTGAATGGACTTCTTCGCATGAACCCCATGGAGGATGATAAGGTATCACCTCGCGAGGCAGTGTCTGCTCATTAACAATCCATAACATTGTGTGGAAATCTCGACAGACACTGCTATCAGCTTACAGTGCAGCTTGTTACGAAACAGCCGGCCGCAATGCCGATAGAGTCAGTGACGCGTTGATGACGAGATACTCAGTTGATGATGTCGCGAAATACCTCGACCGATACCTCTCGATCCGAGCCATCGCTGACGACGAGCGAGCGCTGAACGGCTTGCAGGTCGAGAACTCTGGGCGACTCACGCGGATCGGCGCGGCGGTGGACGCATGTCAGGCCAGCGTTGATGCCGCCGTGGCCAGCGACACGTCCTTCCTGATCGTTCACCACGGCCTGTACTGGGGCGGGCTCGAGCCCCTCAGGGGGCGGCACGGGCGCCGAATTCGGACGTTGCACACCGGAGATGTCGCCCTCTATGCCGCCCATCTCCCATTGGACCGCCACCGCGTTGTGGGCAACAATTGGCTGCTCGCTCGAAGGCTGGGGCTGCGACATCTCGTCCCCTTTGGCAAGGCGGGGGGCGCTTTCATGGGCGTGGTGGGAAGCTGCCGGATGGACCGTGACGATCTCTCGCGCATCCTTGCCGGTGAACTCGGCGCGATGCCTCGGGTGATTCCCACGGGGCCTGAGCGCGTTCGTCGCGTCGCGGTCATTACGGGGGCGGGGGCGTCCTTCCTGAATCAGGCGAAGGCGGTCGGGGCGGATACGCTGGTCACTGGCGAGGCTCGCCATCATTCCTACTTCGATGCCGAGGAATGGGGCGTGAACCTGCTGCTGGGAGGCCACTACGCCACCGAAACGCTGGGCGTGAAGGCCCTCGCGGCACACGCGGCAAGGCGGTTCGGCGTCGACTGGGGGTTCTTCGACCACCCCACGGAACTGTGACATTCTTCCCTGCAACCCGTCATGGTCCCTGATGGCTGGACGCCGCCCCTGCACCACCGGCATCGCCTGTCCGTTCAAGTATCGCCAGCGCATTCCTCCGCAAGCCCGCCGCCCCAGCTCTCATCAAGGCGGTGCCTCTGAAGCGAGCGTTGATCTCCGCGTCGGACATCCCCGCCAACTCCATGAGGTCGAGGGAGGCCAGCGACCCGTCCGACCGAAGCACCTCATCGCCCGGCATCCGGGCGAACCGCTGATTCCAGGGGCAGACGTCCTGGCACGCATCGCAACCGAACACCCAGTCTCCCAGGGTTGCGCCGACGCCCGGCGGAAACTCCCCGCGATGCTCGATGGTCCAGAAGGAGATGCACCGCCGCGCATCCAGCGTCCGTTCGGTCACGATCGCGTTCGTGGGACAGGCATCGAGACACGCACGACACGTCCCACATCTGTCCGCCTCGAACGGGAGGTCGAGCGCGATATCGAGGTTCGTCAACACGGACGCGATGAACGAATACGAACCCCGACGGGGGTCAATCAGCATGGTGTTCTTGCCGATCCATCCCAGTCCCGCCCGCTGGGCCAATTCGCGCTCGGGAACGGGCCCCGAGTCCACGTATGACCGGGCAACGGTCCCGGGCGGCCCCAACGTCACGAGGTAGTCCGCCAACGCCCGCAGTGGCGGGCGAAGCGCGTCGTGGTAGTCCCGGCCCCGCGCGTACTTGGCCACGCGCCCACGGCCGGGCGCCGGGCGGTGGTCAGGCGTGAGGTAGTGCTTGGTCACTACCACGGCCCGGATCGCCTGCGGCTCGATGGTTGCCGGATCGAGCCGGCGCCCCACCTGTCGGTGCATGTACGACATCCCGGCCGCCATCCCCTGCTCCAGCCAGCGCTTCAAGACGTCCCCATGGGGGGTTGGCGAAAGATCGGTCACGCCGGCGGCGTCGAATCCCAGCTCGAGCGCGCGCTGTTTGACGAGGGCGGCCCTGCGCTCGGGCGTCAAAGCCCCAACAGTCGCCGTCGCCATGTCGCAAAGCGTATCACGTCATCCACCGGGGGCACCGCTTCCTCGTGACCGTAGGCCGTGTACATCCGCCAGCGAATGTACTCTGCCGGAGGCAGCGGCAAGAACGGCGGCCGGCGGTACCAGCGCCGCCGCCGAAATGCCCAAACCAGGGCCAGCAGGTCGAGCGCGAGGCGCGGACGAAGCATGGCCCGCAACGCCAGCGCCGCGGCAAGCGCGAGCCACGACCGGCGATAGCGAGGATCCCGCCGCTGGGGTACAGCTGTCGTGGTCACGGGTCCTTTCGAGTCATGGGGTTCCGACCTCACGGTACCGCGCCACGGCCGTGTATATTGCGCCCGCATGACGAGAGTAACGGCCGCGGCACCATCTCACCCGCACGCTCTCGCGCGCTACCGAGCCGAATTCCCCATCTTCGATCGCAAAATCTATCTCAATACCTGCTCCCTCGGCGCCCTGTCCCGGCGATCGCGCGCCAGGCTGGATCAATTCCTCGACGAGTGGGACGCCCGCGGCGCGGCGGCCTGGTACGACACCTGGTGGGAGACCCTGGCCGAGCTGCGCCGGCGCTATGCGGCAGTGATCGGCGCCACGCCGGGTGAGATCGCGCTCCACGCGTCGGTCTCCACGGCCACCGGCGTGTTGGCCGCCGCGCTCGACTACACGGCCCGCCCGCGGGTCGTGACCACGTCCCTCGACTTCCCCACGGTGGCGTATCAGTGGCTTGCCAAGCGACCGTTGGGCGTCGAACTCGTTGTCCTGGAGAGCCCGGACGGGATCAGCGTGCCTCCCGAGGCGTTTGCCGACGCCGTGGACGATCGCACGGCGCTGGTGGCCACGTCGCACGTGTTTTTCACCTCCGGCGCCATCATGGATATCCGAAGCATCGCCCAGATTGCGCACGCGCGCGGCGCCCTCTGCTACGTGGACGCCTACCAGAGCGTGGGCCAGGTGCCGCTCGACGTACACCAGACCGGCGTGGATTTCGTCACGGCCGGCGGGCTCAAGTGGCTGCTCGGCGGCCCCGGCATCGCGTTCCTTTACGTGCGGGACGACGTAATTCCCCGGTTCCGGCCGACCGTTACCGGATGGTTCGCACACGCGCAGCAGTTCCAGTTCGACCCCCGGACCCTCGACTTTCACCCTGATGCGCGTCGGTTCGAGCAGGGCACCCCGGCGCTCGCGGCCGTGCACACCCAGCTTGGCGGCCTGGAGCTGCTGGCGGAGATCGGCTGGGAGACCATCTTCGAGACAACTCGCTGGCTGGCCGATGATCTCATCGAGCGCGCTGTTGCCCGCGGCCTCAACCCCAAGGTGGCTCCGGACCCGGCCCGGCGATCGGCGATCGTCATGATCCCCGCCCCGGACCCCGCGGCTCAGGTCAGGCGGCTGGCCGCCCGCGACATCGTGGCCGACGCGCGCCCCGGCCACGTCCGCCTGTCGCCCTTCTTCTACAACGTGCCCGACGATCACCAGCGAGCGATTGATGTCCTCAATACCCGATAGTCCGCCGCCGATCGGCCAGCGCCGAACGGCGGATGAAGTGCTGTTCGCCCCTCGTCCCGCCGGCGAACGCCAGGCCTTCACTCGTACGGATCCCTGGCGGGTCCTGCGGATTCTGGGCGAATTCGTCGAAGGGTTCGACAGCCTGTCCGACGTGGACACCGCGGTTGCAATGTTCGGCTCCGCCCGCATGGAGCCCGATCATCCCTGGTACGCCAAGGCAGTCGAGACCGCCCGCCGCTTCGGCGAGGCACACTTCGCCGTGATCACCGGCGGCGGCCCCGGCATCATGGAGGCGGCCAACCGCGGCGCCATGGAGGCGCAGACCCTCTCGATCGGCCTCAACATCGAGCTGCCGCACGAGCAACGCTCGAACACCTACGTCACCCGCGCGATCGACTTCCGCTATTTCTTCGTCCGTAAGACGATGTTCATCAAGTATTCGCGCGGGTTTCTGTTCTTTCCCGGTGGGTTTGGAACGCTGGACGAGCTATTCGAGGCCTTGACGCTGATCCAGACCGACCGAATCAAGGACTTTCCTGTCGTCCTCATGGGCCGGGACTATTGGCGTGGGCTGGTCCAATGGCTCACCGACACCGTCGCCCGCGAGCGCATGATCAGCCCCGAGGATCTCCGGCTGTTTCACGTCACCGACGAACCCGAGGAGGCCGTGCGCGTGGTGGTGGAAGGCGTGGGACGGCAAATGCGTGCGGAGCGGAGGAAACCGTGAGGGCCAGACGGTTCCTGGGCGGTCCGCGAATCAGCCCCACGCCGATCACCGGCAGGGAATCCGTCGCGGAGCTGATGGATAACGCGTTTCTGGCGTACAACGCCGGACGGCTGCGTGATGGTGCGCGCCTGTTCACCGAACGCATGCTGAAGTCGAACGTGACGGTGGGCTTGAGTCTGACCGGTGCCTTGACCCCGGCGGGGATCGGCATGTCCTGTTTGATCCCCTTGATGCGCGCGGGGTTCGTGGACTGGATCGTTTCGACCGGCGCCAACCTGTACCACGACGCCCACTTCGCACTGGGGTTGGCGATGCATCGGGGGTCCCCGTTCCTGGATGACGTCGCGCTGCGGAAAGAGGGTGTGGTTCGCATCTACGATATCCTGTTCGACTACACGGTCCTGCTCCGCACCGATCACTTCATGCGCCAGGTGTCGGCCCGGCCCGAGTTCCAGCGGGCCATGACCACGGCAGAGTACCACTACCTGCTGGGCGGGTACTTGCGCGAGCGGGAGCGAGCGCTGGGTCTCAAGCACCGCTCGGTTCTCGCCGTGGCGCACGAGACCGGCGTGCCCCTGTACACCTCATCGCCCGGGGACTCGTCCATCGGCATGAACGTGGCCGAGCAGGCGCTCGCAGGCAGCCAGCTCCGGTTCGACGTGTCCGCCGACGTGAACGAGACCGCCGCGATCGTGCTCGAAGCCAAGCGACGGGGACGCAGCGCGGTCGTGATGATTGGGGGCGGCAGCCCCAAGAACTTCGTGCTCCAAACCGAGCCGCAGATCCAGGAAGTGCTCGGGATTGACGAGCGGGGCCACGATTACTTCCTCCAAATCACGGATGCCCGCCCCGACACCGGTGGACTCTCGGGAGCCACGCCCGGTGAAGCCGTAAGTTGGGGAAAGGTGGACCCGGATCAGCTGGTCCATTCCGTGGTGTGCTACCTGGACAGCACCGTGGGTCTGCCCCTGCTTACGGCGTACGCCCTGGCGCGCACCCGCCCGCGACCGCTCAAGCGGCTGTACCATCGGCGAGCGGAGATGCTTGCGAACCTGATCCGGGCGTACAGGCGGGCTCGCCGCCGACGTGACCGGCGGGCGGTCGCCAGCGACCGGCGGGAGTGACGGCCCCCCCGGCGGCCGACGAGCGCCCAGGGGCGTACGCCTGGTATGCTCTGGCGCTGCTGACGTGTATCAACGCGGTCAATTACATCGACCGCAACATCATCTTCGTCCTGTTCGAGCCGATCAAGCACGAGTTGGGGCTGTCCGACACCCAGCTCGGGTGGTTGGGCTCGGCGTACATCATCGTGCTCTCCGTGGCGGCCGTCCCGTTCGGCATCCTCGGCGATCTCAAGTCCCGCAGGATGGTGATCGCCGGGGGGGTTGCGGTGTGGAGCGCGTTCACGGCGCTCGCCGGCTTGACCCGACAGTACTGGCAGCTGCTGTTCTGCCGTTCCATGGTCGGCATCGGCGAGGCGGCCTACTCACCCTCGGCGCAGTCGCTGGTGGCCGATTTCTTCCCCCTGCGTGGCCGGGCCCTGGCGCTCGGCATCTTCTGGGGCGGGCTGGCGATCGGCGGCGTGGCCGGCATCTGGCTCGGTGGGGAACTCGAGCATCTCTACGGCTGGCGCGCCGCGTTCATGGCGGTCAGCATCCCCAGTCTCCTCCTGGCGATCCTGACGACCCAACTCCGCGATCCCACCCGGGAAGAGCGGCGCCTTTCGCTGCTCCAGGTCCTGCGTCGCCTGGAGCTCACGCTCTGGCACCTCATCGTGGGAACGTGGCCCCTCTGGTCGTTGGGTCTCGTGGGGCTCGCCGCGGCTTACACCCTGGAACGGCTCGACCGGGCCAGTGCGGAAATCGAGACAGCGATCGTGGGAACGACCCTCGCCCTGGGGGGCATCGGGACCGTGGCGCGGCTGGTGAAACGCATGCTGGTCTCGCGCGGCCAGCCCAGGCATCGCCCCGCCGCTCTCACCACGCTGGACGAGATGATCGAGGCGTTCCGCTTCGTGCTGCGCACGCCCACCCTCGTCTGGGTGTTCACGGGAGGCGCCCTGATCTCTTTTGCCATGAACGGGCTGGTTGGCTGGTCTCCCAGCTTCCTGCAGCGCGAGTTGTGGCTCGAACCACAAATGGCGGGCCGCCTCATGGGATTGTGGGGGCTGCTAGGCGGATCGCTCGGCGTGGTCTTCGGGGGACGCCTGGGCGACCGCCTGATGGAGCGACGGCCCACGGGCCGACTGGTCGCCGGGTCCGCCGGCTTTCTGATCGGCGCCCCGCTATGTGTCCTCCTGCTCTCGACCCGCGATTTGGACGTCTTCATCCCGTTGTTCTTTGCGACCATTTTTCTGTTCACCTGGTACAACGGACCCGTGACGGCGACCATCTTCGACGTGGTGCCGGCGAGCATCGGGACCTCGGTGGTCGGCGCGTACGTGTTCTTTACCCACATCGCCGGCGACGCGGTTGCCTACCCCCTGATCGGGTTCCTCTCGGATCGCTTCGGGATTCAGACTGCCATGTTCCTCCTGCCGACCGTGGCCGTCGCCGGGGCGGCCGTGTTGCTGCTCGGGATGCGGACGATTGAACGGGACATGGAACGCTTGCGCGCCGTGCAGGCTCGGTAGGATCTGGTAGGGCCGGGCAGGACCGGGCGACGCACGGCGCCCCCGCGCGGATGCGACGCTCTGGACATCGCCCCGCCGAGGGCGTAGTCTGGAGTCGCTCATGAGACCCTCCCGGACGACACAGGTGTGCGCTGCCGCGCTGGCGCTGGTGTTCACGCTGGCCGGCAACCGGCAGGTGTTGGAGGCCGGCTGCCCGCACCACGACGGCGGGCCGCACGGGACGCCGGAGCGGGGAACTGCAACGACCCCCAGCCATCCCGCGTCCCACCGCTCGGACGGTGTGGAGGAGCGCGCGAATCATGAGCTCCCGACTCCCGTGGAGTGCACGTGCGTCGGGACATGCCATGCGGGTGCGGCGAGCCCGCTGCCACAGAGTGGCGCACCGGTGCTCCCCGCCACCGCTGATCCGAGCGACGACCCGCCTTCTGCGGACCGTACGCCGCACGTCACTCGCCTTTCCCACGTACTCCCCTACGCCACCGCGCCGCCTCTGATCCACTAGTCGCTTCAGCGTCGTCTTCAATCGGACATTGGACTCGCCTCGCGGCGCATGGCTCCCACAGCGTGGCCGGCCGCGAGCAACGACACGTGGAGGAGGTATCATGCGGAAGACTCGCATGGCCGCGTTGCTCGGCCTCATGGCCAGCGGCGTGGCCGTCGCAGGACACGCCCAGGGGACGGGAACGGTGGAGGGCGTGGTTCGCTCAGCCACGGCCGGACCGCTGGCGCACGCTAGCGTGCTGGTCGAGGAGCTGCGACGAGGCACGATTACGGACCAGCGAGGGAGATTCCGGTTGGTGCTGCCGGCTGGCCAGCATATGGTCGTCGCGCGGCTGATCGGCTACGAAAGCCGGGCCGAGCACGTCAGCCTACCGCCAAGCGGGAGCGTAAACCTCCGGTTCGAGCTTCCGGAAGTCGCCGCGGTGCTGCCCGAACTCGTGGTCACGGCGACACGCGAGCGCGAACGCCTCACCGAGACCGCCGCCTCGATCGGCATCGTCCGTGAAGACGCCATCCGCCGCGTCCGGCCCACGCATCCGTCCGATATCGTCAATCGTGTCCCGGGTGTCTGGGTCAACGTCACCGGCGGCGAGGGACACATGGCGGCGATTCGCCAGCCGCTGACTACGGACCCGGTGTACCTCTACCTCGAGGACGGGGTGCCGACGCGGTCCACTGGCTTCTTCAATCACAACGCGCTCTACGAGGTCAATCTTCCCCAGGCAGCCAGCATTGAGGTGATGAAGGGCCCCGCCACCGCGCTGTACGGCAGCGACGCCATCGGCGGAGTGATCAACGTCGAGACGATGGCGCCTTCCCGGACGCCGGGGCTCAGTCTCTCACTCGAGGGTGGAGCGCACAGCTGGGCGCGGGTGCTCGCCTCCGCAAGCAACAGATGGGGAGACCAGGGCCTCCGCGCGGACCTGAACGTCACCCGCACGGACGGGTGGCGCGACGGCACCAACTACCATCGCGAAACCGGCACGCTGCGCTGGGATTACGCCGCGGGCCTCGGGTTCCTGAAGACCGTGGTCGCCTTTTCGAACATCGATCAGGAGACGGCGGGATCGTCCCAGATCTCCGAGAGCGATTATCTCGACCGCCCCACCGTGAACTACACCCCGATCTCGTATCGCCGGGTGCAGGCGTTACGGGTGTCCACCGCGTATGAGCGGACGACCCTGCACTCCCTGCTGTCGGTTACGCCGTTCACCCGGTGGAACACGATGGATTTGCTACCCAACTGGTCGCTGACTTACGACCCCGCGATCTGGGAGACCGAGAACTGGTCGGCCGGACTGCTCGTCAAGTACCGGTACGATCTCGAGCCGGTCCGCGCACGGCTCATCGCCGGCATGGACGTGGATTACAGTCCCGGTCGTCGGGCGGAGTGGGCCATCAGCCCCACGCGCCAGGGCAGCATCTTCACGTCCTATACCCAGGGTGGCCAGCTGTACGACTATGACGTCACGTTCCGCGGGGCTTCGCCTTACCTCCACGGCGAGTTCGCGCCCCTCGGGCCGCTGCGCCTCACCGCAGGCGTGCGGTTCGATTTTCTGGGTTACGACTACACCAACCGTCTGGGCGTCGAGACGGCCGGCCGGCACCGTCGTCCCGCGAGCACCTCGGTCTCCTACACCCATGCAAGTCCCAAAGTCGGACTCACCTACGCCGTGGCCGACGGACTGGCGATGTTCGCGGCGTATCGTCACGGCTTCCGCGCGCCGTCGGAGAGCCAGCTCTTCCGCCAGGGTCAGGCCACCAACACCGTGGGACTGGCGCCCGTGAAGGTAAACTCGTACGAGATGGGGTTCCGCGGTCGCCTGGCCGGGCGCCTCCGCTACGATGTCTCCGCCTATCACATGGTCAAGACCGACGACATCCTCGGCTTCACGCATCCCGACGGATCACAGGAAACCGTGAACGCCGGCGGCACGCGGCATCGTGGTATCGAGCTGGGGATGACGGCGGAGATCGTGGCGGCCCTCCGCCTCATGCTGAGCTACTCGTACGCCGAACACCGATACGTGGATTGGCAGCCGCGCGCCAACGTGAATCTTGGTGGGAACGACATGGAGCAGGCTCCCCGCACCGTCGGCACGGCGGTGGTGGATTTCTCTCCCGGCTTCCTGAACGGCGGCACGCTCACCGCCGAGCTCGCCCGGATCGGCCCGTACTGGATGGATGCGGAGAACGCCGAGCGCTACGACGGGCATTACTTGCTCACGCTTCGCGGGAGCGCCCCGGTCGCGGGTGGAGTCACTGTGTTTGGCCGGCTGGCGAACGTCGCCGATACCCGGTACGCCGAGCGCGCCCAGTACACTGCCTTCCGGGGGCGGGAGTTCGCGCCGGGGCTGCCACGGACACTCTACGCGGGGCTCCGCTACGAACTGGGAGGGCACTGATCATGCCTGAACGGATCGAATACACCCGGGTCGCGGCGGTTGCCGTTACGCTGGCGGCGGTGGGCTGTAGCGCCGGCCGCGAGCTGAATCTCGGGCCGCCCATGACGCTCACATCGCGCGGCGGCAGCAACCCGACGGCCGCCGTTGATGCACGTAACGGGGCGACGTACGTCGCCTGGGTGGAAACGCATGACCGTGCATCCAATGTCTACCTGGCCCGGGCGGATGGACCGAGTGCCTCGTTTTCGGCGCCCGTCCGGGTCAACGATCAGCCGGGCGACGCGGCGCCGCACGAGCAGGCCCCGGCCCAGGTCGCGGTGGGGCCCGAGGGAAACGTCTACGTCGTCTGGCAAACGACCACGCCGGTCGAAGGCCGCCGGTTCCCCGCCAGCGATCTACGGTTCGCGCGATCGCCCGATGGGGGGCGATCGTTCGGCCCCGCGATCACCGTCAACGACGACGCCGGCGGGCCGCCCGCCAGCCACACCTTTCACAACCTCGCGGTCGGATCGGACGGGACGGTGTACGTGTCTTGGCTCGATTCGCGCGGCGACGCCGGATTGGCCGGTGCCATCGGGGACCCCGGAGACGGCGCGGCACACCGCCACGCGGTGGCGCATGCGGATCCCGCTCGGGGCCCCGACATCCGGGTAGCCCGCTCAGCGAACGGCGGACGGACCTTCGAGCCGAGCGTCATCGTGGATAGCGACGTTTGTCCCTGCTGCCGCACGGTTCTGGCCGTCTCCGGTGCCGGAACGGTGTACGTGGCTTGGCGGAAAGTGTTCCCTGGCAACGTACGTGACATCGCGGTGGCGCGCTCCGACCATGGAGCTCGTACCTTCACCGCGCCTCTGCGCGTGCATGACGACGCCTGGGTCTTCCCCGGGTGCCCGCACGCCGGACCCGGTCTCGCGGTGGACGATGCCGGGCGGGTTCACACCGCCTGGTACACCGGGGCAGACGGGGCCGTGGGCTTGTATTACGCCGTGGCCGACGGCCTGGAGCTGGGCTTCGGAGAGCCGGAGCCATTGATCAAAGGACCGGTGGCAGTATCCCAGGTGAAGCTTGCGGCCTTGAAAGGCGGCGTCCTTGGGGCATGGGACGATCGGCGCAGCGACCGGCCTCGAGTCATGCTTGGGCGCGCTCAGGGCGGCAGTGGCCTGAGTGATCGCGCCGTGCCCGTCGGGTTCGGCGGCTCGGCGGCGGTAGCCGCGGCCGGAGGCGTGTATGCCGTCGCCTGGCTCGATGGCGAATCCGTACGCGTTCGCACCGGGGGATACCACAGCCAACCGCAGGCAGACTCGCATTGATTGGCAGTTCACCCGGCGTGGCGCTCGAGGCAAGTTCGGCTGTCGAAGGAACGTTCCAGCCGGACGATAACCCGGTGGGCCGGTTTGAACTCAGGCTGGCACCACTACCGACTCTTCAGCTCGGCCCGAAACGCTACGCTCCGCTCGACCTCTGCCAGGTAATCGGCCAGTTCCTGCGCCTTGCGCCCGGCGGACCAGGTCAGCTCCGACGCCGCCAGCTCCACGAGTTCCGGCGCCTCCGGCAGCGCATGGTGTTCGGCCTCGTAAAAGACGTGGGTCCGGCGGACCAGCAGGTCCGACAACGTCACGGCCATCTCCCGGCGAATCGCGTGCACCAGTTCCGCCCGCACCGACGGATGCCCCTCCGCAATCGGCGCACCCAGCGAGCGATTCGACTTGGCCAGCCTGGCTACGGCGGTCGCTTCACTCCCGTACGTGCGAACCAAGCGCTGGGCCACGGGGCGTGGCATCTCCTCGCGCTCCAGCTCCCGGATCAACAGGTCGAGATCACGAACCTCGCCGCCCGGGAGCGGCTCACGATCCGTGGGCGCCCTCGGGGACCTGGGTCGGCCATCTATGACCGTGAGACGTCGGCCCACCAGATCCACCAGCTCGGCCGCCATGGAGCGATACGTCGTCAGCTTCCCTCCCACGATCGAAATCAGGCCCGACGCACCCTCGATTATGCGGTGCTCCCTGGGCACGGCGCTGGGAGCGTCCCCCGGCTCCCCGTCCAGCAGGCAGCGGAGGCCGGCCCAGGTGGTCCTCACGTCGTCCGGCCCGAGCCGCGCGTCCGGGAAGTACGCGTTGGCTGATCGCAAGAGATACACCACGTCCTCGCCGCTTGCGCGCACGCCGTCCGGCGACTCCGCCGAGTCGGTGTCCGTCGTGCCGATATAGCTCAGCTCGCCCCATGGGAGGATGAACATCACGCGCCCATCAATGGGCGAGGTCACCGTCACGGCTTCGTGGTTGCCCAGGCGCTCCCGCGGCACGGCCACGTGAGCACCCTTGGTCAGCCGAAGCGCCGGTGGCTCGCCGACCTGAGCCCGGAGACCGTCGGCCCAGGGCCCGGTTGCGTTCACCACCACCAGGGCGCGGATCGTGAGCGTCCCGCCGCCAATCTGGTCAACCGCGTGGACGCCGCGTACCTGGCCCTCGCTCATCGCGAAACGCTCGGCCCGGGCGTAGTTCGCCACGGCGGCCCCATGCCGGTGGGCGTCCCGGGCGTTGGCCAGGGCGAGGCGGCTGTCGTCGCACTGCGCGTCGAAGTAGCGCGCCCCGGCGCGCAAGCCCTCTCGGCGGAGCGCCGGCTCGGCCCGCTGGAGCTGGCGCTTGCCCAGCATTCGATGGCGTCGCACATTCCGGAAGACCGCGAGGAGGTCGTACAGCCACATACCGGCCGCGAGTTTCCAGATCGGAACGCGACCACCGGCGTGGACAGGGAAGATGAACGAGCGCGGCCATACCAGGTGGGGGGCGATCCGGAGCAGCGCGCGTCGCTCGCGGCTCGCTTCGAACACCAGCCGCCAGTCGCCTAGCTCGAGATAGCGCAAGCCCCCGTGCACCAGACGAGAGGACCGGCCGCTGGTACCGGAGCCGAAGTCCCGTTTCTCGATGAGCGCGGTGCGGATACCGCGCATGGCGGCGTCGCGGGCAATGCCGGTGCCGGTAACGCCGCCGCCCAGAACAAGCAGGTCGAACACCTCGCGACCCATCGTGGCGAGATCCGCGAGGCGCGTAGCATGAGAGAAGGAGGGATCCACGGGCCGGTCAGGAAACAACGAGCAGCCGTCCGCCTGGTTCACCTGGCACGCGCACCTCATCCGCCCGGCCTGGCGGGTGCTGGATCTGGCCTGCGGCCACGGGCGGCACGCCATCGCCGCGGCGGTGCGGGGGGCCTCGGTCATCGCGGTGGACGCCGACCCGGAGAGCATCGCCACCGCGCAGCGCAAAGCCGGGACCCTGTCGGTCGAGTGGGTGACGGCCGACCTCACCCAGTACGTGCTGCCGGAGGCACGCTTCGACATGGTCATGGCGTTCAACTACCTCGACCGCAGGCGCATGCCCGACTTCCGCAGGGCCGTGCGGCCGGGCGGCTACCTCGTCTACGAGACCTTTCTCGAAGAACAGCGTGAACATGGCTGGGGACCGACCTCTCCTGAGCATTTGCTGAAGCGGGGCGAGTTGATCCAGCTCGCCGAGCCGTTCGAAATCGTGCTCGCGCGGGAGGCCCTCGAGTTCATCGGGGGTCGCCCGATGGCCGTCGCCAGCGTCCTCGCCCAGCGTCCAGCGGAATGATGCGCCGCGCCTAGACCGCTCCACAAGTGCGTCCCTCCACGCGTTTCCTGCACCAGCTAGCTTACCGAACATGATGCGTGCGGCTAACGGCAGGCGTGTCGCGATCGTCGCGGGCTGCCGCACACCGTTCTGTCGGTCCGGCTCGGAACTCAAGGACATCACGGCCGTGGATCTGGCCCGCCACGCAACGGTCGAACTGCTGCATCGGGCCAACCTCGATGGCGAGCAGGTTGACGAGATGTTCTTTGGGCAGGTCGTCGCGAGCCCGCTCGCGCCCAACCTGGCCCGTGAGGTGAGTCTCCTGCCGCAGTTCCCGCGCACCATTCCGGCCGCCACGGTGAACCGCGCCTGCGCGTCGGCCAACACGGCCATCGCGCACGCGCACGACCAGATTGCGCTGGGGCACGCCCGCGTGGTCCTTGCCGGGGGTGCCGAATCCCTGTCCGACATTCCGGTGCTGCACAGTCGCCGATTCGCCGACACGCTGGTGAACCTGAGTCGGGCCAAGACCCTGGGCCAGCGGGTCGGCCTGATTGCGCGAATCCGGCCGCGCGACCTGGTCCCCGTGGCGCCGGCGATTGCCGAGCCCTCCACCGGCGAGACCATGGGGCAATCGGCCGAACGCATGGCCAAGGAGAACCGCATCACGCGAGCCGCGCAGGACGCGGTGGCGCTTCGAAGCCACCAGCGGGCGCTGGCGGGCACGCAGGATGGCCGGCTGACCGCCGAGATTGCCCCGATGTTCACCCTGAGCGGCACGCCCGTGGTGCAGGATAACGGCATCCGCGCGGACACCACGGCCGAGAAACTCGCCGCGCTCAAGCCGGTGTTCGACCGGCGATACGGGACCGTGACAGCCGGGAACTCCTCGCCCCTGACTGACGGGGGGGCCGCCGTGTTGCTGATGAGCGAGGAGGCGGCCTCGGCCCTGGGCTACGAACCGCTCGCGTTCATCCGGTCGTACGCCCTCGCCGCGGTGGACCCTGCGGAGCAGTTGCTCATGGGACCCGCATACGCGGTGCCCCGGGCCCTGGAGCGCGCCGGTATTCCCTGGCGCGAGTTGAGCCTGATCGAGATGCACGAGGCGTTCGCCGCGCAGGTGCTCTCGAACGTCCAGGCGTTCGAATCGCGCGAGTGGGCCGAGCGCCATCTGGGACGGCCGGAACCGATCGGCGAAGTCAACTGGGATGTCGTCAATGTGATGGGTGGATCAATCGCGATCGGCCATCCGTTCGGCGCGACCGGAGCGCGTCTCACGCTCACCCTGGCCAACGAGATGAAGCGACGGGACGCGCAGTTCGGTCTGATCTCGGTGTGCGCCCAGGGAGGAATGGGATTCGCCATGGTGCTGGAGCGTCGCTGACCGTGCCGGCGTTCCGCGTCGACGCCAGGGACGGGCTCGCGCTCGCGCGCCTGGACCTTCCCGGGGAGAGCGTCAACAAGATCACGCGCAGCGTACGCGACGAACTGGACGCCCTGCTCACGGAATGGGCGTCGGACTCCCGCGTGCGCGCCGTCGTGCTCCTGTCCGGAAAGCCGGACACGTTCATTGCGGGCGCGGACATTGACGAGTTCGTGCGTCTGTCGTCGGTGGCCGAAGCGCGAGAGCTGGTTAGGCAGGGACAGGCGCTGATCAACCGCCTTGCGGACCTCGGAAAACCGGTGGTCGCCGCCATCCACGGCGCCTGCCTGGGCGGCGGGCTGGAGGCTGCGCTCGCCTGCACCTACCGCGTCGCGACCGACCACCCGAAAACCGTGCTCGGACTTCCCGAGGTTCAGCTCGGCATCCTCCCAGCCGCCGGTGGTTGCCAGCGGCTGCCGCGCCTCATCGGCGCGCGGGCAGCGCTCGATATGATCCTAACCGGGAAGACGCTCCCGGCCAGCCGCGCAGGGAAGGCCGGCGTAGTGGACGAAGTTGTGCATCCCGCGATTCTCGAAACCGCGGCTTCGTCAGTGGCCGCCCGACTGGCCGATGGCTGGCGCCCGCGCCGACGTGCGGCCGGACGCGGAATCGCCGGCTTCCTGATGGACCGGACGCCCCTGGGCAGACGAGCCGTCTTCGCGCTGGCACGGCGCGGCGTGCTGCGACAGACCCGGGGCCACTACCCGGCTCCGCTCGCGGCCCTTCGGGCCGTGGCTCACGGCCTCGCCTACGGCGTTGAAGCAGGACTCGAAATGGAAGCGGCCCTCTTTGCCGAACTCGCGGTTGGGGACGTGTCGCGCAACCTGGTACGCATATTCTTCGCCACCAGCGCGCTCAAGAAGGACCCCGGCGTCACCGGGCAGGCGCCGCCGCCACGGCCGGTCCGGAATGTCGCGATCATCGGCGCGGGATTCATGGGCGCGGCCATCGGAGGCGTCGCGGTGGCACAGGCAGGAGTTGACGTACGGTTCCGCGATACCGACCTCGCACGGGTCGGGCAGGGATTGGCCACGGCGCGATCCATCCTCGATGAGCGCCTCAAGCGCCGCCGCATTACCAAGTTCGAGCACCGCCGGCTGACGGCGCTCCTATCTGGCGGGACCGGCTTCGAGGGCTTCGGCCGTGCCGATCTCGTGATCGAGGCCGTGTTCGAGGATCTGAAGGTGAAGCACGAGGTGTTCCGGGCGGCCGAGGCGGCGGTTCCGGACGACTGCGTCCTCGCATCCAACACCTCCACCATCCCGATCGCTCGCGTGGCTGAGGCCACGCGAAGACCGGAACGCGTGATCGGAATGCATTTCTTCTCGCCGGTGCAGCGGATGCCGCTGCTTGAGGTGATCGCCCCCGATCGCACGGCGCCGGAAACCACGGTCACGGCCGTTGCGTTCGGGCGGCGCTTGGGGAAGACCGTGATCGTCGTCCGAGATCGGCCCGGCTTCTGGGTCAATCGAATTCTTGCGCCGTACCTCAATGAGGCGGGGAGGCTGCTCGAAGAGGGACTCGGTATCGAGGCATTGGACGCCATGATGGTGACGTTTGGCTTCCCCGTGGGGCCCCTGACGCTGCTCGACGAGGTGGGGCTCGACGTGGCCGCCAAGTCGGCCGAGGTGCTGCAGCAGGCGTTCGGAGATCGCATGGCGCCTGCGAAAGGCGTGCACCGCCTCCGGGAAGCGGGCCGACTGGGACGAAAGAACGGGCTCGGGTTTTACCAATACCGCAACGGCAAGCGTCGCGGCGCCGACCGGCGCGTGTACGACCTCCTGGGGGCAGCCCCGCGTGCTGCGGTCGCACCCGATGAAGCGCTGGCGCGAATGGTGTACGCGATGCTCAACGAGGCGGCGCTGGCACTCGACGAGGGCGTGGTCCGCTCCGCGCGAGACGGCGACGTCGGCGCGGTGTTCGGCATCGGTTACCCGGCGTTCCGCGGCGGCCCGCTCAGATACCTGGACAGCCTCGGGCCTGCAAGGGTGGCGGCGGAGTTGCAGCGACTGGAGAGAGCATGGGGCGAGCGCTTTCGACCGGCTCCTTTGGTCCTTCGTCTGGCCGAAACCGGTGGTCGGTTCTACGCGAACGCGTGACCCCGCCTTCGAATGCGGGGCCGGGGCTGGAATCCCCTGACGTCACTCGCGGGCGGATGAATCCAGACGAGACACTTGGCGGGTACATGGCCGTGCACGGGCGACCGCCAGCATTCACCGGCGCCGACGGTCGCGCGTACTCGGCCGACCTGTTCGTGGACCCGACGCCCGGCGCTGACGGTCGGTTCGGGGCGGCGCTCTTTTTCGTGAGGTGGTCACCGGATGGCGAGCGTCCGGACGGACATGTCGAGACGGAATACGTCGCGTTCGGATCCACCGCCCAGGAAGCCCGACGGGTCGCTCGATCCCTCTCGCTGTTCGACGTCAAGCGGCTGCTGGACCTCGCCATCACCGCGCAGCGCGACCGGCCGGCGTGGTGAAGCTCGAGGGCGTGGTCTTGAGCGGGACGGGTGGCCGCTATCGCACGCTCGCACACGGCACCGAAGTGACCGCGTCGCTTCGGGGACGCCTGAAACAGGGAACGGCTTCCCTCGTGGTGGGCGACCGTGTCACCCTGGCGGCGCATCCCGACGGATCCTATACGATCGAACGCGTCCACGACCGGCAGACGGTGCTCAGACGCCGCCAGCCCAGCGGCCGGCGAGGGACGCGCGTCATCGCCGCCAACGTCGAACAGGTGATCGTGATGGGCGCCGCTGACCAACCCCCCTGGGACCCCCATGGGACCGACCGGTTCCTCGCGGTGGCCGAGGCGAACGGGCTCCCGGTGACCCTGGTGATCAACAAGTGCGACCTGTGCGGTGATCCTGAGCCGCTGGCGGCGCCGTACCGAATGGTGGGATATCGAGTCCATGCAATCAGCGTCGCGCTCGGCTCGGGGTTGGACGGCATGCGCGCGTTGCTGGAGGGCCGCGTGTCGTTGCTCACCGGCCCGACCGGCGTGGGGAAATCGAGCTTGCTGAACGCCCTCGAGCCCGGCCTCCGCTTGCGCACCGGCGCGGCCGGCCGCCACGGCGGGCGCCACACGACTGTGGCGGCCGAGATGCACCGCTTGGGAGCGGCCGGGTTGGTTGTGGACACACCCGGCTTGCGCGACATCGCTCTCTGGGGGCTCGATCCATTCGAGGTGGCTCGCGCCTTCCCCGAGTTCTCCCGGTTCGCGCCACGGTGCCGGTTCGACAACTGCCGCCACATCGAGGAGCCCGGCTGCGCGGTGCTGCTGGCGGCGCAGCGACGCGAGATCAATCCGACGCGCCTGGCGTCGTATCGGCAAATGCTGGGTGAAGCGCTGGCAGCGGCGCGACCCTGGGAATGAGCCCCGTGCCCCCTGACCCGCTCCCGCTGGTGGCGCCGTTTACCGCCGAGCGGTACGCCACCCCCGGGCGGCTCACCGACTTACTCGCACCCCCCTACGACGTGATCGCCCAGCCCGAGCGAGCGACACTGGCGGACCGACACCAGCACAATATCGTCCACCTGATCCTGCCTGAAGGAGCGGATGACCGATATCGGGCGGCGGCAGAGCGCTTGCGGCAGTGGCGGCGCGCGGGCGTCTTGGTGACGGACCCCAGCCCGGCCGTGCACGTCGTTCAGCAAGCGTTCACCGTCGCAGGTCGCGAGTTGGTGCGGACCGGGCTGATTGCTGCCGTCGCGGCCGAGCCGTTCGACGAGGGGCGCATCAAGCCGCATGAACGCACGCACGCGGGGCCCAAACAGGATCGCCTGGCGCTCATGCGTTCGACTCGAACGATGTTTGAGGCGCTCCTGATGCTGACGCGTGATTCCACGAACGAGCTGACCCAGCTCCTCGCGGAGACCACAGGCAGCGATGCCCCCTGGGCCGAGGCGACGGTTGGGGACGCCACCATCCGTGCGTGGCGGGTTGAGGGGCGTCGCGGCGAGGCGCTGGCGACGGCGGCAGGGCGCGATCGGCTGTACATCGCCGACGGACACCACCGATACGAGACCGCCGTGGCGTTCCGGCGGGAATTCCCTCCGGCCACGCGGACGTTGGCACTCATCGCGTGCGTGCGGGATCCGGGACTGACCGTTTTCCCGACCCACCGCGTCATTCGGGGGCGATCGCTCCCGGCCGACGTCCTGCGGCGGCTCGAGGCTGAGCGGCGCGTGCATGTGCTTGCCAGCGACGCCTCCGACAACGGGGCGGCGTTGGCCCTCCTCCGCGCCGCCGAAGCGGCGTGCGTCGTCGTTCTCCCCGGCGGGCGCTGCTACGCGCTGGCTCGCCGGCCGGACGCCCCCGCCGGCCCGCTTGCCGCCTTTCACCCCGCGGTACGCGGGCTCGACGTGACGTGGACAGACGCGTACGTCGTCGCCGGGCTCCGCGACGCCGCCGATGACGCCAAGGTCGAATACGCCTCGGAGGCCTCGGCAGCCGTCGCCGAGGTGGCGCACGGACGCGCCCTGGCAGGCATCCTCCTGAAGCCGCCGGCGGTGGAGGACGTCCTGGCCGTTGCGGACGCCCGCGGCTTCATGCCACCGAAGTCCACCTATTTCCTCCCCAAGGTGCCGAGTGGTCTCGTGATGCTTCCCTACGAGCTGCCCTGAACCCGGCCCGGCGCCATCGAACCGGTCGAACCCCGGAGACTCTATGAGCGTACGCCCTCGTGCTCGCATTCTGGCGAACCTGGAGACCATCTATCGCGAGGCGTTCGAGCGCGCCAAGGCGGCAGGCGATCGGAGCCGCATGCGCGACCTCGATGCCGCCTTCCAACGTGAACAACTGATGCTGGAAGTGCTGCTGGATATCCGCGACGCGCTCCACCCGGCGGAATCGGCTCCACGGGTCGCGCTCGAGCGGCTCCAGGCGCTGCGCAAGCTGGCCACGACCAGGCGGACGTAAGGGCGCCAGCCGGGGCGCCGCGCTGGTCCTCCCAGGACGGGCAGGTCCCGGTTCTCCATAGGACCCTGCGGCCTTATTTTCAGGCCCATGGCAACCCGCGCCAAGACGTCGGCGACCCCGCGCCGAGCAGCCGCGCACCTCGAAAAAGCAGACCTTCTGGAGTTCTATCGGATCATGTTACTCTCGCGGCGCCTCGACGACCGCGAGATTCAGCTGAAACGACAGAACCGGATCTTCTTTCAGATCTCGGGCGCCGGGCATGAGGGGGTATTGGTGGCCGCCGGCAAGTTGCTGCGGCCAGCGTACGACTGGTTCTATCCCTATTATCGCGATCGCGCCCTGTGCCTTGCCCTCGGCATGACGCCGACCGAGATGCTGTTATCGGCCGTGGCGGCGGCGGCGGACCCGAACTCGGGCGGACGGCAAATGCCGTCCCACTGGGGACACAAGGCCTTGAACATCGTGAGCCAGTCGAGCCCCACCGGCACCCAGTTGCTGGATGCCGTGGGCTGTGCCGAAGCCTGGCTCCGGTTCGACCGCATCAAGGACATTCCCGATCGCGAGCGGCTGCATCACCCAGATGAGGTGGTCTACTGCTCGGCCGGCGACGGTACGACGAGTGAAGGCGAGTTCTGGGAAGCGTTGAACACCGCCTCCAACCTCAA